>JBEKDQ010000302.1:0-3025 GCA_050014275.1 Desulfobaccales bacterium
AGACCCCTTCATGGCCATAGAGATCATAGAGACGGCGCTTTTCCGGGTCGTGCAAGACCTCGTAGGCCTCAGCCGCCTCTTTGAAACGCTCTTCCGCGCCATGGTTACCGGGATTGCGATCCGGGTGGTTCTTAAGGGCTATCTGCCGGTAGGACTTCTTGATATCGTCGATGGAGGCGTTGCGCGCCACTCCCAAAATGGTGTAGTAATCTTGTTTGGTCGCCATATTCCTTATTTCAGTCGCGCTCGCACGGATTTTTTCTTGTCCCCCAAGAGGACTTCTTTATCGCGGCGGTCGTCGATGGAGATGTGGGTCATAACCCGCTTGACTCCCTGTTGGAAGGGAAGTTCGTGCAGGGCCTGGGCCACTCGCAGCAGCATGTCCGGCTGGCCGTGCACCACAGTGCCCATGTCCGTGAGTTCATGGGGAATATTTTCATTTTCCAGGTATTTCACCACTGCGGCGATGTGGTCGCCCACGCTGGGTTGCCCCAGACCCAAGGGGACCACGCTGATCTCCATGATAGCCATGCCCAACCCCCGACAGGCGCTGCCATCCTTCAGGAAGGCAGCAAGCGCCGCACCACAGCCTTGAGAAGATCCAGATCAGGTGATTTTACCACAAAATCATCGGCGCCCCAAGTGGAAAGATCATGGGGAGGAAGGGCGTGGGAATAGAGGATCACCCTGGTCTCCTTGCGGCTGCCCTTGATGATCCGTCCGGTCTCCAATCCGGACATATCCGGCAGCAGAACTTCCAGGATAACCACGTCAGGCTTGAAGGATTCTACCAGGCGCACCACCTCCCGGCCCTTGCCGGTCACCAGAACCTCATAGCCCTCATCCTGCAATTCCTCCAGGCAGAGCTGGCGGATGTGGGGTTCGCTGTCGGCAAATAAGACCCTGCTCATGGTAGCACCTCCTTTGGACAAGAGCGTGCTCCCCCCTTTTCAAGTTGATTAAAAGATAGTTACGGCAAGCTCGTTTGTCCAGTTGGCGGGGCCGCGGCGGCCTCGTTTTTTCCTCCGGAAAATCGGGGGTCTTATCAGTAGTGTCCGGCAACAAAATCATGGAGAAGATTACACTATCTCGCAGTTAAAATATAGAAGCTATTGCAAAACCTGATTTCACTGTCATCCTGAACGAAGTGATGGATCTCCGGTCACTAAAAATACGAGATGCTTCGCTTTCTCTGAAAATGCCTCTTTTTTGGTAAGCATTTTCATCGCTTTGGTGTGGCCGCCAGGCCATGAACCGTTTCTCTGAAAATGCTGGTTGATGTCGGTGGGGCGCGCCTCCGTGCCCGCGGCACACTGCTAATGGCGGGATGCGCTTCGCTTTCCCGCCCTACGGGTTCTCGTTTTTTCCTCCGGAAAATCGGGGGTCTTATTTCTTTCGGGATTCGTGGCTGCCCGGCGGTTCTTCCCCCAGTAGTGTCCGGTAGCAATTCCGCGGTTTACCGCAAGATCTCGATCATCTGTGCTTTGCCGATCCCGGACTTTTTCCTGGGACAGGATTGGCCGCGATTATAACTTCTCCCTCTCCCCCTCGAGGGGGAGAGGGTTGGGGTGAGGGGGAATTCTGGTCGGTGTTCCCTAAAATCGCCAAAATCGCTCCCAGAATCCCCTCTGTTTCCTGCATGACCTGATTATTCCAAAATCGAAAGACCCGGTAACCCATTCTATTTAAGTATGCCGAACGCTGAATATCTTGTTCCTCATTTTCGGCATGTGGCCCGTCATCAACTTCAATGACAAGATTTTTCTCTACACAGATAAAATCGACAATAAAGGAACCAACAGGATATTGCCGCCGGAATTTCCAGCCGTCAAGCTCTCGATTCCGCAAATGACGCCATCAGCAGCCTTTCGGCATCAGTCATGCGTTTTCGCAAGGCCCTGGCTCTCTGCTTGGACATGAGCCACCCCTCACCCCAGCCCTCTCCCCTCTCAGGGGAGAGGGAGTTTTAGGGAACCTGGTTACGGCATAATGCAAGCTTTATCTGTCGGAGGACCATCTATTCACCTCGGCGCGAGTAACGTTTTTCTTCAGAGAAACGGTTCATGGCCTGGCGGCCACACCAAAGCGATGAAAATGCTTACCGACATCAACCAGCATTTTCAGAGAAAACCTACGGCTATATTTGTTATCGCCGCGGTTTCTTGCACAGTGCAAAAACATGCCGGACACTATTGTTCTTCCCCCCGTTTGCGCAAGGCCTGCCAGCGGGCCACCAGGTCCGGCTCCACCCCCTCCTGGCCAGCCTCATAGAACCGCGCCCCGGCCAGTTCTTCCGGCAAGTATTCCTGGAGCACGAAATGGCCGGGGAAATCGTGGGGATAGAGATAGCCCTGGCCGTGGCCCAGAGACTTGCGGTCCCGGTGGCTGTCTTGCAAGGGAGCGGGCACCCGGGTAGCGCCCTTTTCCTCCAGGGCCGCCCGGGCCCGGAAATAGGCCTGGGTGGAGTTGCTCTTCGGGGCCAGGGCCAGATAGATGGTGGCCTGGGCCAAGTGGTACTGCGCTTCCGGCAGTCCCACCCAGGTTAGGGCCTGGGAGGCCGCGGCCATCTGCACCAGGGCGTTGGGATCGGCCAGGCCGATATCCTCCGAGGCCAGGATCAGCAGCCGCCGCATAATGAAGCGCTCATCTTCACCCGCCTCCAACATTCGGGCCAGCCAATAGAGGGCGGCGTCCACTTCGGAGCCCCGGACGCTCTTGATGAAGGCCGACACCGTGTCATAGTGGGCCTCTCCCTGCCGGTCATAGACCAGGTCCCGCCGGGGCAGACATTCCCGGGCCGCCTCCAGGTCCACCCGGATGACTCCGTGCTCATCCACTTCGCTGCTCAGGACCGCCAGTTCCAGGGCGTTCAGGGCCCGCCGGGCGTCGCCCCCGGCCAGGCGGGCAAAATGGAGCAGGGCCTCTTCGGTCACCGTCAACGCCATGGCCCCTAATCCCTGTTCCCGGTCCGCCAGGGCCCGGCGCAGGAGGGCGAGAATCTCAACCTCCTGAAGAGGCTCAAAGA
>JBEKDQ010000303.1:0-3014 GCA_050014275.1 Desulfobaccales bacterium
GACCTCGGGCCTCAAGCAATTCTTCTCTGTCCATGCGACCCAGGCTCGCATATTAGAGAATGCTTGTCAAGACTTAACGTAGTAGTAGTAGGAGCTGCTCCCCAATAGGTGTTGGTCCAGGTTGCACTCCCCGACTTCACAGTCGTCCCACCAAGCCAACTTGGGCCACCAGTGAGAATTGTCCAAGTAAACGTCGTGGGCGTGTCGCCACTAGAAACCCAGATCCCGACATCAAAACTGGTGACCGTAGCTGAGCCGGTCGAGGCAAACGAGTCGGCTACTGCGTAACCGTACCTGCCCCAGAAGCTATAGGCATCGAGGGTGCCGTTGATGGGGCCGTTGCTGTAGATGATGGATGCGCTGGCTGGCGCGCAGACCGCGAGAGCAAATGCCAGCACCAGGACTGAAGTGATGCGCATTTTCATGAGTGTCCTCCTTTTCCCGTAGAAACCTGACGAGATGCAAGTGAAGCAATCTGAGATTATGCGGCAAACTTGCCCACCGCAGTCAAAAAACGGTTTTTGCGGTCAACCCCATGCGCATAACCTTTGTTGGCTAACACCTCACCATCAAAGAGTTAAGCAGAAAAAAGCCCGACTACCCTTTTCCAGGCAACCCGGCTATCTCTTAAAGACCCGTGGTTTTCCGTCCCCGCCTCGCGACGGGTTAAGCTTTTTTACTGGGATTTCAGAATAAGCACCTTTTCTCACAAATGTCAACTATCATTTACTGAATCGATGCTAAAGGATGCTAAAGGATTGGTCAGACCCAACCCACAAGGTAACCAGAGCAGCAGTACATTTGAATACGACCCTCTGAGAAGTCCCAGGAGGGGCGATAAGCCCGGCCCCCTGACTTCCCGGGGTTTGCCTTCCAGGGCCGAAAATTCTTCAGGCTGCCAACGGCGGCGCCGGAGAGGCCGGCGTCGGGCGGTTGGTGCATGGTGGCCGCCGCGGATCAGACCCGCGGTTCTACCGGAAATCCTGCAGGCTGCCGGTGGCGGCGCCGGGGAGGTGCCGCGGGACGGCGCCGGGGTGGGGCCGCGGGGCAGCGCAGGGGAGGATCGCACTCTCTGCGTCTGGAGGCACGGCTCACGGGCCTGAAAATCCCCGATGCCCTCCGACCCCTACACGACCCTTGGCAGGGTCCGTTCGATCGTTTTGACGCCTGCCTCCCGCGTGTTCAATCGCGGGGAGGCCATCCCAGAGATCGGCCTGAGCCTCTTTGCCGGCCTTGGCGATCCAGTCGCGCCGAGCAAGATCCGCCAAGGCCAACCCCACAACATGGCGATCATCGTCCTGGGCGTGGGGGAGGCCCTGGGGCTGCGGCTACGGTCTGGACAGGGGCAGGCGCCGGGGAGGCCGGCGTCGGGCGGGGAGATGGTAAGTGGGGATGGTGGACACCGGGGATCAGGCCCGCGTTTCTACCGAAAATCCTGCAGGCTGCCGGCGCTGAGATTATAAATGCCGCGGCCGGCCCCCGTACCCACCGAGAGGTCACCGATGATGGCATTGGTGCCGTTGAACTGGGTGAATCTGCCGCTGCCCACCTCGCCGATGGTCATAATGCCCACCGTCAGGCTGCCGGTGGCGGCGTGGAGTAGCTGCCGGAGGCGGCGCCGGTTAGGGAGCCGCGGGGCGGCGCCGGGGAGATCCGCGGTGGCGGCGTCGGGGTGATCCGCGGTGGCGCCAGGGAGGTGCCGCGGGTGGCGCCGGGGAGGGCCTGATCACCCCCACGGGCACGGGGAAGGAGCGGCGGTCCCTGATCATGGTGGTGCGGGAATCACCCCCACGGGCGCGGGGGCGGGGACGGATGGCTTACTACGCCCCCACCACCACGGGCTGAAGGCTGATGCCAGACTGGGCTCCTGGACCGGGGATTTAGCCTGAAAAGCCTGGTGGACGCGGTTTTGAGAAAAAACTGGCTGCATGAGATGCCCCAGGACGGGCGATAAGCCCGGCCCCCTGACTTCTCGGGGTTTGCCTTCCAGGGCCGAAAATCCTTCAGGCGGCGGAAACAAAAAAGGCAGGGCCACACCGGAACCTGCCTGGTTTGTCCTCGTAGTTAAGTATCCTTAACCCTTTCTGAACCTCCTCCAGCCTACCAGACCCAGGAGGCCGGAACCCAGGAGGACCATTGCGCCGGGTAAAGGCACTTCTGAGACGTTAACATCATCCAGAAGGAACCAGCCGGGTGGCTCATACCCCGCAAACTTAATAGTATCTGCCCCGGTTCCGGTTACGGTGAACACATAATGTGTCCAATCGAAGCTGTTGGCGTTAACCACGTCTAAGAGTGCCGTTCCATTCCAAAAAGCATGGAAATCATTGGTGTTATCAGTTATGTTGTGGTACAACCAGAAATCGAAGGTATACGATTTACCAGCGACCGTCGCAATGTTTTGCGTGATAGTATCGTCAGAATACCGAGCGCCGAATTCTGCCGAGTAATTGCCCGCGTGAATAGGATAAACGGGACCAGGTGTAACAGCAAAACTTGAACCAGAGTTCCCATGGGAGCTAGCAGGTTGTTGAAAAACGGGTTTTATGTCATCCTGAACGAAGTGAAGGATCTAGAACTTATTAATATGACTAGATTCTTCGCTTCGCTCAGAATGACACATTCTCAATTATGGGAGTTTTTCAACAACCTGCTAGTTGTCCACCCAGTAAAATCCCCCGTTTCGAAACCGCCGTTAACCACCAAATCTGCGGCGGCCGAGTAAACCAGGAGTAACGAAACCGCCAAGGCCAATAAGATAGAGTACCTCTTCATAATCCTCTCCTCCTTATCTCTGCAATTGTACCAACCGAGATTATGCCGCAGCCTTAACCACCGCAGTAAAAAAAGGTTTTGGCTCCCTCTTGCCCGGAAAAAATCCCTCTAACAGGCTGTTGAAAAACTCTTTTGTTAAGAACCGCAAAAAATCGCTGTCAATGAGACTATGAAGGTGCTATAGTTAATTATAACAATATGTTATCTGGAGGCAGCGATTATGCGCGGTGACGATGTTC
>JBEKDQ010000304.1:0-3009 GCA_050014275.1 Desulfobaccales bacterium
GATCGGGTGCAGGAGGAGATGAAGCGGGAAAAGATCTCCGCCGAGGAAGCCCGGCGGATTTTGCAGAAGGACGACGAAGAGCGTCGCAAATGGAGCAAACACCTTTATGGGATCGACACCTGGGACTCCAGCCTCTATGACCTGGTGATCCATATCAAGAGCATCACGGTGGTCGACGCGGTGAACATCATCAAATGCGCCTTGAAAAGCCCTTCCTTTCAGTCCACCCCTGAGAGTCAAAAGTTGATAGATGAAAAGTCCCTGGCAGCCAGGGTGGAGGCGGCCCTGATCCAGGAAATCCCCTCGGTGGAGGTGGAGGTCAAGGAGGGCGAGGTCTTCATTTACCTCAAAAAGGCTCAGTGCGAAAACGAAGAACTCATGTCCCGGGTCAAGCGCCTGACCGCCAACATCGTCGGTTTTAAGGGCAAGATTACCTGTCTTATGCGGCCCTATGTTTAACATAATCTTGGCCCTAAAAACTCCCCCTCGCTGAGAGGGGAGGGGGTTGGGGGCAGTAGTGTCCGGCAAGGTTTTTGCTATAAGGGAGGCAGTAGGGATCTGTTGAACTCAGGGATGCCCACTATCTAATCAATTCATGGAATTTACAAGCTATTTCCCTCTCCCCCCTTGGGGACAGAGGGCAGGGTGAGGGGAGGTATGCAACGGCCAATGAAGCCACCCCTCCCCCGGTGTCGTCCCCTCGCAGGGGAGAGGGGATTTAGTCGTATTGATATAATATGTTGATATCGTTGAAATTACATAGAGTTTAACTGCGAGATAGTGCATTCTTCCCCATGCAATTTTGTTGCCGGACACTACTGGATTGGGGGGAGGATGATTAGAAACGGTTTCCGGTTTTCGGTTTTCGATTTTCGGTGAAAGGCAAAATCAAAGTCAAAGGCCCTTAGCAGTAGGCAGAAAACAGAAAACTTTCCCAAGATTATCTTACCCTGGGATTAAGGTCTTTACTCCCTCCACCCTTTATAGCCCTCAAGGGGGAAGGGATAAAGGCAATTTCTTTTTTCAAGGTTTCTCTAAAACGCTATACTATTTGCCCAGCGAATTTTTTTTTAGATGAGGCGCCGGCATCCAGCCGGTATGGCCGGGGTTAGGAGGCAATTATGACTTTGAAGGACAAACGCATCGTCATCATCGGCGGCACTTCCGGCATGGGCCTGGCCACTCGCCAAGGCCGCGGCGGCCCTGGGAGTCCAGGTGGTCATCGGCGGTCGCACTAATGAGAAGCTGGAGAGGGCCAAGAAGGAAATCGGCGGCGAGGTGACCGGCCTTGCCCTGGATGTGGGCGAGGAGGCGCAGATCAAGACTTTTTTCGCAGAGGTGGGCAAGTTCGACCACCTCACCACCCCGGGGAGCACCATCCACGGGGGACCGTTCTTGACCCTGGATAGCGCCTCGGCCCGGGCGGATTTCCAGAGCAAATTCTGGGGCCAGTACCTGGCGGCGAAATACGGGGCCCCCGGGATGCGGCCCGGCGGTTCGATAGTCTTTTTCTCCGGCATCTATAGCCAGCGGCCCCCGGCAGGGGCGGCCACCACCGCCGCCATCAATGGCGCCATCGAGGCCCTGGCCCGGGCCCTGGCAGTGGAGCTGGCCCCCATCCGGGTCAACGCCGTGTCCCCGGGCCTGGTGGATACCCCCATCTACGACGGTATGCCCCCGGCCCGAAGGGAGGAAATATTCCGGGCCTTCTCCGAGGCGGCGCCGGTCAAACGGGTCGGCCGCCCGGAAGAGGTGGCCGAGGCGGTCCTCTACCTGATGGGCAACTCCTTCACTACCGGCAGCACCCTGTACGTGGACGGCGGGTATTTGCTGCGTTAGATGTCAACGGTCAGCCGTAGGGGCGACTCGCTGAGTCGCCCGGGCGACCCAATCACAGGCTGGAAGCCTGTGCCACTGTCGCCCCTGCATCGCTTGGGTTTTTGCTTTAGTTGACAGCTAACAGGGGGAATGATATGAGAAACGGCCTGATTTTTGGATATTTTCTGCTGATGATTCTGGCCTTAACTTTAGGTACGGAGGTGCAGGCAGGAATGGTGACCAAGATCGTGGAATACCAACATGACGGCGCCGTCTTTAAGGGCTACCTGGCATATGACGACGCCTTGCCGGGCCGGCGTCCCGGGGTCCTGGTGGTCCATGAGTGGTGGGGCCTCAACGATTTTGCCCGGGAAAAAGCCGAGCAACTGGCCAGCCTGGGCTACGTCGCCCTGGCCGCCGATATGTACGGCCAGGGCCAGGTTACCCGGGACCCCAAGGAGGCGGGCATGCTGGCCGGGGAACTGCGAGGCAACTCCGCCCTGCTGCGGGTCCGGGCCCAGGCGGCCTTGAAGGCCCTGGCGGAAATCCCGGCGGTGGACCCCCAGCGTCTGGCGGCCATCGGCTTCTGCTTCGGCGGCACTACGGTCCTGGAGCTGGCTTATGCGGGCGCCGGCCTTAAAGGGGTGGTGAGCTTCCACGGCGGCCTGACCGCGCCCAAGCCGGAGGAACTCAAGTCCATCAAGGCCGCCATCCTGGTGCTGCACGGGGCCGATGACCCCCACGTCACAGGGGAAGCCATCGCCGCCTTCCAGGAGGCCATGAGAAAAGGGGGGCTGGACTGGCAGATGGTCTATTTCGGCGGGGCGGTGCACGCCTTTACGAATCCCGCGGCCGGGAGCGACAAGGCCGCCGGGGTCGCTTACGACCTCCGGGCGGCCCGGCGTTCCTGGACCTATATGCAGGATTTCTTAAAAGAGATCTTTGCGGTTAAAGAGCGGGAATGAGAGACGGTAGGGGCATTTATGGAAAAATGATGGTAAGCTGTTAATATTGCGATCCGTGGTTGACGCAGAGTGGGAAGATGGATTGCCGGGAGATAATCTTTAGCGGACATGCGGTCCGGCGCGGTTTGAACGGGAACTCCGGACCGATGAGGTAAAGTCGGTTATCGAGACCGGCGAGATCATCGCTTCTTACCCGGAGGACCTGCCTCCCCCCTCTCAGGGGGAG
>JBEKDQ010000305.1:0-2992 GCA_050014275.1 Desulfobaccales bacterium
ATGCTGGTTGATGTCGGTAAGCATTTTCATCGCTTTGGTGTGGCCGCCAGGCCATGAACCGTTTCAATGGATAATCTATGCCAGCATAAAACCAGGAGAGAGAATTAAGGAAATACTTGTCACATTAGGACACTGCCCCTGGGGTCGGATTAGTGAGCAGTGACTAGAAAATTTACCTGGCCGGACCGGTCTCCGCCGGTTCCTGGCTGCGGCTCCATTCGATCCAGGCGCCGGCGTAGAGGTGCAGCTTCTCCAGGGGATAGCCCGCCAGATAGAGGCTCACCAGGCTGAAAGTGGCGCAGCGGTCGCAGTGGGTGTAAATATAAATGTCTTTATCCGGGGTCACCCCCCGGGAGGCATAAAGCGCCCGAAGTTCCCCGGGGCTCTTCCAGCAGCCCTTAAAAGGCCCCGAGGCCACCGGGTTCTCCTGCCAGGAGACCGACACCGCGCCGGGGATACGTCCTGGGCGGGCCGCACCTTCTTTGGTCCCCTCTCCCGAGAAGAATGATTGGGGCCGCGCGTCCAAGATGACCTTGTTGGGCCCCCCTCGGGCTTCCTTGACCTGCTCCAGGGTGGCCAACAGAGTACTGACCCCGGACTTTGGCGGGAACCGGAAAGATACCGGCTTGAACCGGGGCGAAGTGAGCTGGGTGGGAAAGTCTTTGGCCTTCCAGGCCTCGAAACCGCCGTCCAACAGCCTCATCCGGTTGAGAGGCAAACCGTAGTAGGCCAGGAGCCACCACAGGCGGGTCTGGTCGCATTGGTCCGAGTAGATGATGAGGGTATCCTGGCTGCCGACCCCGAGGCGGCCCAGAAGGCCCTCCAGTTGCTTGGCCGCGGGTGGCTGGCCTGGAAAGGACTGGCGCCGGTTTTCGGTTTCGGGCCGCCAGAGATGGATGGCGCCTGGGATGTGCCCCAGATAATAATTGGTCTGGGGGCGAAAATCGATAATGCGGAGATCGGGGGCCTTCTTATCGATGAGGTCCTTCAGTTCCTCTGCCTTGATCAGGACCTGGGGCGGGGCTTCATCCGCTGGGGGCGCCCCTCCCGCCAGGTGCGGCCCCAAGGATAGGGCCCACCAAGCCAACAGCAGCATCACCGGGATTAGCAAGAGAAGCCGCCTCTGCCGCCAGTTCCCAGCCATTTCTAATCCTCCCGCCTGTAAACCTGCTTCAGAGTTCCACTGACTCTCCTTGCTGCGCCTTGACCCTCCGGTAAATCACCGGGACCAGGCCGACCACCACCAGCAAGAGAATCCCCAGGAGCAACCGCGTGGAAATCTGGCCCCGGAGGAGATCCAAGAGGTTGCTGGACACCAATACAACGGCGATGATCGAAGGGAGCATGGCGAACAGGGTGGCCAGCGCATACGGCACAAATTGGACCCTGGTGAGGCCGAAGGCGTAATTGAGCAAGAAAAACGGCAGAACGAAGATGAGCCTGGTGATGACCACTATTTTCCAGCCGTGCCGGGCCACCAGGTTATCCAGGTGAGCCAACTTGGAGCCGCTGATTTTAGTCGCCACCCAGTCCCGGGCCAGGTAGCGGGACACCAGGAAGGCCAGGGAAGAGCCGGCCGAGGTGCCCAAGGCGGAGTAAACCACTCCCCAAAAGGGGCCGAACAGGATACCGCCGGCTACAATTATGGGCAAGGCTGGGATGAACAGCGACGGGGTGATGGTCAAAATCAGCAGATAGGCCAGGGAGCCCCACATCCCGGAAGAGGCAATGAAGCGACGCAGGTGGTCTTCCCGGAGATACTCCTGGAGATTCAAGGCCCGGCCGATAATAAACAGGCCCCCCAGCACCAGAAGGAAGATGAGGGGGCGAATCCAAGGGACTGTCCCCCGGACGTCGCTGTCTCTCTCAGGGTTTTCCGGTATCGGTTCTGCCATTTGACTCCGGGGTCCTGAATAATGAACTCATCCATTATTAATTCAAACACCTGAGAGAGGCAAAACCATCAGCAAAAATAGTTAATCAGTCTTTTTTATAATCGCTGCGGTTCCGCACCTTCCGTTAAGCAGGCGCTCATCTTTTTTCTTTGGTAAATGAAGCCTCCCCTCCTGAAGGGCGATACCGGCCAACAACTCCCGGGCGATCCGGTCACTGCGCCAGCCGGCCCGGGGGGACGGATGCGGCTTCTTCAGGAAAGCCATCAGCCCCGCATCGTCATCAATATCCTGCCAGCACCGCAGAAGGTGGACGTTCAGGGAGAGTCCCCGGGCCCGGCTCAGGGTCTCGGCCAGAACCGCGGTGCTGGACCAGGTAATCCCGGCAAATAGCTGCGGCTGCGGGTCCCTGAGCCCCACCAGATAATAGCCGCCATCCGGGGAGGGGCCCAGGACCACCTGGACTTGCCCGGAGGCCAATCTCTGCCGGGCTTGCAGCAGGATGGCGCCGGGAAGGTCCGGGGTATCGCTGCCCCGGACCAGGACATTTTGAAAACCAGCAGCCCAGCCCCAGTCAAAGGCCCGGACCAGGCGCTCTCCCAGATCCCGGCCCTCCTGGGGAAACCGCCGCATTCCGGGAGCCAAATCTTGGAAAAATTTCCGCGCCCCGGCGGAGGCATAAGCCAGGGCACACTCGATTCCGGGAATTCGGGCTGTTTCCTCCAGGACATCCGCCAAAAAAGCGCGATAGAGGCGGCAGGCCTCCCCGGGGCTGAAAGGTGGGGTGAGGCGGGTTTTTACTTGCCCCGGGACCGGCTCTTTGGCGAAAATGATGCACAGGCTGCTCATGATTCAAGCTGGAAATTTTGCCAGAGAGTTTTTTTTAGGGCAGGGGCCGCAGGAAGCCGATGAATCCGCGCATATCCATCATTTTGCCGGTGTTGAATGAAGCCCCGCTCCTGGCTTTGACCCTGGCGCGGCTGCCTGCCGCGTCCGACCTGGAGATCATCCTGGTGGACGGCGGCAGCGCCGACGCCACCTGGGAGGTGGCGGCCCGCCATCCCCAGGTCCACCGCCTGCGGGCCCCCCGCGGCCGAGGC
>JBEKDQ010000306.1:0-2969 GCA_050014275.1 Desulfobaccales bacterium
CGATGACCAGATCGTGGATCTTGAGAAGCGCATCTTCAGCCGGCAGCGCGGTGCGGCGGCGGCGCAGCACCGCCCGGACCCGGGCCAGCAAGACCCTGGTACTGAAAGGCTTGGTTATGTAGTCCTCCGCTCCCAACTCCAGACCGCTGACGATGTCCGCCTCTTCCCCTTTGGCGGTGAGCATAATAATCGGCGCCAGCCGGGTCTTGGCGTCCATCTTGAGACTCCGGCAGACCTCCAGTCCGTCCACTCCCGGGAGCATCAGATCCAGCAAGACCAAGTCCGGCGTGGTCGAGCGGGCGAGGCGCAATCCTTCCTCCCCCGTAGTGACTGCCGTTACCCGGTACCCCTCCTTGGCCAGGTTGTACCTGAGGAGTTCCAGGATGTCCTCGTCATCTTCAACCGCTAAAATGCTTTCGTGGGCCATATATCCTCATTATCTAATAATAAACTGCACCCATGGCCTGGATACCTTGATAAAATTATATCAATCCAACTCGCTTTCACGTAGCCACAACTTTATCCGCGCCGCTATCTGATCCCGCACCTCCCGGAATGTTGCCAGCTTTGCTTCTTCCGAGCCGACAAAGGCCACCGGATCTTCGAAGGGCCAGTACAGTCGATGCACAAAGCCGGGAAAGATTATGGGACAATTTTCCTCTGTCTTCTCACAAACGATGATTAAATAGTCAACGGTCATTTTCCCCATGAATTCTTTGAGGCTCTTGGACCGCTGCTCACTGAGATCAAGGCCCGCTTCCGCCATCGCCTTTCGGGCCTGGGGATCGATTTCCTTCGGTTCATAGCCGGCGCTGAACACCTCAAAGCGATCGCCGGCGAGCTTTTTCAGGAAGGCCTCGGCCATCTGACTCCGGGCGGTATTATGGGTGCAAAGAAAGAGGACCTTGGCTTTTTCCATGGAAGTTTTCTCCGGAAGCTAAAGAGAGAACTGCGCCGGAACCCCGGGTCTCAAAAGAGAACCTCCGGCATTCAAAGGCGCGCCGGCATCTTTGCCGCGGGTCCGTCTGAATTAGCCGGCCTTTATGATTTCCCACCGCCCATAATTTTCCTCGTCCAGGCAAGCTCTGCCCGGCCGGCGTCAAAAGAAAATTTCGTAGAGGCCGACGAAAATGAGGATCAAGCCGGAGATCACCCCGGTTAACTTGCCCAGCCGGTGAAATCCGAAATGACCGCCTGATATGCCAATCCAGATCGTCATGAGGCTGAACAAGAAGACGGAAATCGTTAATAAAATGGGACTTAGGCCCAACATCCCCGCCCCGACGCCGTTGGGGATATTATTTATGGTCAGGCCCAGGGATAATGCGATGGCTTCCCTCAGGTCGATATGCCCGGAGAAATCCCAGTCGGCAATAATCGGGTTGTCGAGAATCGAGACTAGTTGACGAAAACCAAATCTGGGGAGACCAGTTTCGGCAACCAGCCGTGTCTCTTCCTGGGGCTCTTGGCCCCGGTGCATGACTTTCTCCTGGAAGATTACCCAGATCCCGGCGGCGATGATGATGCCTCCCCCCAATAAAGCAGCCGTTTCCGGGCTTATGAACAGATAGATGCTCTGACCGAGGAGTACCGACAAAAGGGTGCCGCATGAGGTTACTATGGCAATAAGCAGGTTGGAGGTAAAAGGAATGTTAATCTTCCTGACGCCATAAGAAACACCCACTCCGATATTGTCAAGATTACTGGATAATGACAGTAATAAGATGGTCGCCAGATGCAGCATTGCACTTAACTTTCCTTGAGCATCTCGGCCTTGTCGGTAACTTCCCAAGGTAAGTTAAGGTCGAGGCGCCCCACCTGGCCATAGGCCGCCAGCTTCCGGTAAAAGCGTCCTTTATTCAGGGCGGGAAGGTGCCTCAGGTTGAAATCCCGCAGGATGGCGGCCAGGCGAAAATCGAAATGACGCTCCAGCAGGTTGGCCAGTTCCTCATCCGGGAACTTGCCGGTGCCGAAGGTTTCCACCTGAAGGCTGACCGGTCGAGAAAAGCCCATGGAATAGCTTAACTGGACCTCGCATTCCTCCGCCAGTCCGGCCGCCACCACATTCTTGGCGGCATAGCGCGCCGCATAAGCCCCCACCCGATCGATGCGCATGGGGTCCTTGCCGCTCAAGGCGTTGCCGCTGGTCCGGGCATATTCGCCATAGGTGTCAACGTCGGTTTTGCGGCCGGTGAGCCCGCAATGTACCCCCGGGCCGCCTAAAATGGGGTGTTCCATCGGATTGACAAAGATCAGGGTTTGGCCATCCGGTTTAAGCTCTTCATCGGCAAAGGCCGGTTTGATCACCGCTTCCCGGATATCGTTGTGCAATCGCTCATCGGGTATCTCACGGCAGGCGGCGTTGGAGCTGCCGGCGATGACCGTAACGCTATGAATCCGGAAGGGCCGGCGGTTTCTATACTCCACCCCTATCTGGGTCTTGCCGTCCGGCGACAGATAGGGCACATGCTTCTGAATCCGGGCGCTGACAATTTGCCGTGCCAGTTGGTGCGCCAACCAAATGGGCAGGGGCATCAAGGCCGCGGTCTGGCGGCAGGCAAAGCCGAAGACTGTGGCCTGCTGCCTCACATGGATATTTTCCACTTGCTCTTCCGTCAGCCGGTTCTCATTGAAAAAGAGATCCGCATCCGGCGGATATTCTTGCAGGCTGGTTAAAATGCTACAGGTGGGGGCGTCAAAGTCAGGTTTCACATAGCCGAGCTGGCCGAGGAACCTGCGGGCCACACCGGGGATATCGACTTTAATTTCGGAAACAAACCGCGCCGCAATGAACAGGATGGCAGTGGCCACGGCACATTCGGCCCGCACCCGGGCCAGGGGATCTTGCGCCAGGAAATGATCCACGATGGCATCGCTGATCTGATCGCAGATCTTATCCGGATGCCCCTCGGTTACCGACTCCGACATGAAGATAAAGTCATTTTTCATCTCTTGCGTCCCTTAACCAA
>JBEKDQ010000307.1:0-2946 GCA_050014275.1 Desulfobaccales bacterium
CGCATGGCCTTTATCCTCAATCCCACCCGTATCGAGCAGGTGCAGGAGGTGGCCTCCGCCGGCCTCACCATGCCCCGGAAATCCACCTATTTCTATCCCAAGGTGATGACCGGGCTGATTATGAACCTCATCAACCCGGAAGAGGAGATTTTTTTTTAAGGGAGCCCCCGCCCCCGCCAGGCGCCGGCTGCGGCTTTCCTCAAAACCTCGCCGCCCTCTTGCCAGTCGGTGCATTTTTGATAAATTATCACCAGCAGCTTAAGGAGGCCTCGTGATGCCCGAGGATACCGTTTGCCAGGCGCGCATCCTGGTAGTGGATCAGGAGCAATGGGTTCGGGAATTCCTCTCTTCGGTCATCAAACTCTGCGGCGATTGGGGGTTCAAGCTGGTAAATACCGAGCCCGAGGCACTGGAGGCCTTGGAGCAGTGCCCCTACGATCTCATCATCACCGATCCCAAGCTGTTGCACTACCAGAGGTTCCTGGACCAGGCCCGCTCCCGCCATCCCGGCATCCGCTTCATCATCATGGTGCAGCAGCGGGCCCAGACCCAGCACCTGGTCTATTATGAGCAGGTGGACATCATCTTCAAGCCCCTGAGCCTGGATGAAACAGTCCGCAAGATCAGGCACGCCCTCCGCCAGAAACAACTGCACCAGGCCGAGGAAGATTTCCGGCGTTTGAAACACGAAGCCCTGAGGCTCTTTCTCAGTTAAGAGGGCTGGTTCAAGGCTCAAGGTTCAAAGTTCGAGGTTCAAGGCAAATCAAGTGGCACAGGCGTCTTGCCTGTGATTGCTTTAACTTTCACCAAAAACCGAAAAGGGAGGAAATGGCCTGCCGGAAAAGACTCCGGGTCCCTGCCCCTCCCTTAATATACGGAGCGGCGCAAGAAAAACCTTCCCCCGCCTCCGGCCTTGCATAAATTTCCCGCCTATAGTAGCTTGAGGCTGACTCCATTTCCCAACCTGTAAGTTTAGGGGCGGTGGCTAATACCAAGTTGCCGGCAAAAGGATATTTTTGTAGGGGGGGACCCATGTGTCCGCCCTCACGTTGAGGGCGCACCCAATCACTGGGTGGAAGCCTGTGCCACTATGCGCCCCTAGGGGGCGCCCGCTCATCGACTCCAGGCCAAGAAAGTAAAAATGACAATTGCGCGTACTTTCACAGAGATCTCAAAATAGCAAAACTAGCTAAAACAGCTAACACAGCTAAATAATCTTGATAACTGGAGAGAAGGAAGGTATGAAACCCATTGCCCGGGCCCTGATCAGCGTCACCGATAAAAGCGGCATCATCGAGTTCGGCCAATTCCTGGCCGGTCGCCAGGTGGAGATTCTGTCCACCGGGGGCACCGCCAAGATATTGCGGGAAGGAGGGGTCCCGGTGACCGAGGTTTCGGACTTCACCGGTTTCCCGGAGATGCTGGATGGCCGGGTCAAGACCCTGCACCCCAAGGTGCACGCCGGCATCCTGGCCCGCCGGGACCTGGCCAGCCACCTGGAGCAGATGCAGCAGCAAAACCTCGGCTTCATCGACCTGGTAGTGGTGAATCTCTACCAATTCGAACAGGCTATCGCCAAACCCGGCTGCACCCTGGAGGACGCCATCGAAAACATTGACATCGGCGGCCCCACCCTGCTCAGGGCCGCGGCCAAGAATTTCCAGGCGGTCACGGTGGTGGTGGACCCGGCGGACTACGCCATGGTGATCCACGAAATGAAGCTCAACAAAGGAGCCACCAATCTGAGCACCCGCTTCGCCCTGGCCCGCAAAGTCTTCCAGCTCACCCACGAGTACGACGGCGCCATCTATCACTACCTGAAAGACAAGGCGCCGGCCTGCTGACATGGCCCCGCGGTCAGGGTAAAAGGCAGTAGTGTCCGGCAACAAAATTGCATGGAAAAGATTACACTATCTCGCAGTTAAACTTTAGATCATTGTAATTTCAGCGATATCAATATATTATGCCGATGCAACAAAATCCCCTCTCCCCTCAAGGGGGGAGAGGGAAATATCTTGTAAATTCTATGAAATGATTAGATAGGAGGCATACCTTAGTTCAAACAAAATCCCTGCTGCCTGCCTAGTAGCAAAAACCCTGCCGGACACTACTGGGTAAAAGGGTAAAGGAGTGAAGAGCTGAGAGAGATTAAACTGTCGCTAAAAAGATTGAATCCTTTGAGGACCTTTTAGTTTGGCAGAAGGGCATGAGACTTATCAGGCAAGTCTATCTCATGATTTTAATTTGCGGGATCAATTGCGTAGCGCGGCATTATCCATTACCAGCAATATAGCCGAAGGCTTTGAAAGAGCCTCACGTAAAGAGTATTTGAACTTCTTGAATATCGCTAAGGGTTCAGCCGGGGAATTAAGGAGTTTGTTGCGGGTGGCCCTGGAAATCGGCTATCTTGAGGAGCCGCAATTTTTCGAAATGAAGGGAATGGTTTTGGAATTAAGCAGTTTTCAGTCAAATCAGATCAAGTCACTTAAAAAATTAGAGTAAGAGGGGGAAGCGAAAAAAGAGATCTTTTAAGCCGTTCCTTTTCCCCCTTTACCCCATTCCCCTTTTTCCCCCAGCCTCCCCCCCCCCAAGCTATGAAGCCCCCAAGAGCTCAGCCATCCGGTAATGCAAACCAATATCCCGCCTTAAAGCCAGGCGGTTGCCCGCCTGATTTTCCCGGGGGATGACCCGGATCTTGCCGAGGTCGAAGGCGTTGAGCAATTTCTGCCGCAAGGTTTCCACCACCTGGCCCGGCTGCTGCCCTTCCTTGACGGTGGCATTGGCCACCAGATAGGCCACCCGGGAGCCGTCGGATTTGAACACCCCCTCGTCCCATTCCATGGCGGAAGGGATCACGGTGATCTTCTTTTTGTCGAAATAATCGAAATCCAACTCCAGGGCCTCCCCTTTGGTCAGGGACCAGGGGTAGCCCTTCTGCTGTTTGGG
>JBEKDQ010000308.1:0-2941 GCA_050014275.1 Desulfobaccales bacterium
TTGAGTTATTAAGATGTCCGTCAGGCCCGGGAGACTACCATGAAGCGCTGGCGCCATTTGCTGATCCTGTTTATTTGCCTGCTGGTTCCGGTCCAGCAGGTCTGGGCCGGTCAAGACCTGCTCATCAAGGGGATCGAGGCCCAAAAGGCCGGCAACAATGAGTTGGCCCTGGCGTTGCTCGGCAAATATCTGAAGCAGAACCCGCGGAGGACCGAGGCTCGGCGCCACCTCACCCTGGCCCTGGCCGGCCTGGGCCGCAATACCGAGGCCCTGGCAGAGATTGACCGGGGTCTGGCTGAACACCCCCGGGACCTCCAGTTTCTCCTGGCTAAGGCGAATCTGCTGGCCAGCATGGAGCGGCGACCCGAGGCCATCGAGGTCCTGAGCGCGGCCCTCAATTGCGACCCCAAAAACGTCGAGGTCCTCAAGGAACGGGGCGAATGCCGGGCTCAGGAGGGTTGTTTTCCGGAGGCCATGGCCGACCTCGACCAGGCCGTGCAATTGGCCCCGAAGGACCCCTGGGTCTTCAATAAACGTGGCATGGTCTGGTTCTGCCAGGGGGAATATCATAAAGCGGTGTCGGACTTTTCCACCGCCATCAGCCTGGCCCCGGATTCGCCCCACGCCTATTTCTTCCGGGGCAACATCTACCGCTACCACCTGGGGGAGATGGATAAGGCCATTGCCGACTACCGCAAGGCTTGCGCACTGGGCCACCCACTCTCCTGCCAAGAGTTGGAGAAGCTGGGATCCAGGTAGGTTCGAGTTTCGAGGTTTGAATTTCGAGCTTTGAGTCCTGGGTTTATTATTTAGATAGCGGCCCGGCGCGAGGCGCCGGACCAGATTGGCAGAGACCTGGAGGAAAAATATGTCGGTGAGCAGACGGACCAGGGGTTGGTTAATCCTCTTGGCCCTGTTGTTTTTCTCCACCCGCGCCTGGCCCGGGGATGCCTGGGCTCGGGCCGGGAGCGCCGGCAGCCCCGGTATTGGGGGTGCCATAGGCAGCCGGGGCTCCAGATCGACGGCGGCGCCCCGGCCCTACACGGCGCCCGGCAAACCGGCGCAGCCCTCCAATCCACCATCGCCATCGCAGCCCGGCGGCTTTTGGCATGGCTTCGGAGGCGGCATGCTGGGAGGCCTGGCTGGCGGCCTGTTGTTCCGGAGCCTGTTCGGCAGCGGCTTCGGCCTGATAAATCTCCTGCTGTTGGCAGGCATCGCTTATCTTATATACCGGTTTATAAAGAAGAGACGTATGGAAGCGGCCGCTACCGTGAGCTATTCCCGCAGCGGGGGCGCCGCCATCCCGGCTTACCAGCCCCAGCTTCAGTCGGTCTATGATCAGCCCCAGGAGCAAATGGCGGAGCGGGACCGGGAACAGGGTCTCGACGATATCCGGCAGTTCGACCCTTCCTTCGATGAGGCCAAATTTCAGGAGCTGGGCATGGATACCTTTTTCAAGATCCAGGGCGCCTGGGCCAACCGGGATATCTCTCTGATGCGCCCGCTGCTAACCGAGGAGATGTTCCGAACCCTCCAAGAAGACGTGGAACATTTGAAGGAGGCTAAAAAGATCAATCGCCTGGAAAATATCGCGGTGCGCTCGGTGGACATCACTGAGGCCTGGCAGGAGTCGGGGGCGGACTACATTACCGTGCGCATCTTCGCCAGCATGCTGGATTACAACGTGGACGAAAACAGCGGCCAGGTAGTGGAGGGCAGCAAGACCGAACCGGTAAAGTTTGAGGAATACTGGACTTTTGGCCGTCCAGTGGGCAGCGACAACCCCTGGCAACTATCCGCCATTCAACAGCCTGCCTAGAAAAGGTGGTTTTCGGTTTTCGGTTTTCGGTAAAACCAAAAGCAAGAAAAGATGGTTTTCGCAGGGGTCGCACAGTGGCACAGGGCTTCAGCCTAGGATTGGGTGCGCCCCTGCTTGAAAGTCGAAACTGGGCGACCCAGCGGGTCGCCCCTACAACTCAAATCCTGATCCGCTCCGGATGGCTGTAGATATTGAGTCGTCGGTCCCGGACGAAGCCGGCCAGGGTGAGGTGGAGTTCCTGGGCCAGTTCCAGGGCCATGGTGGTGGGGGCGGAGACCGCCGCCAGGATGGGGATGCGGGCCCGGCACGCCTTGAGGGCCATTTCGAAGCTGATCCTGCCGCTGAGCAGGGCCACCATGGCGGTCAGATCCTGCTTCTGCAGCAGGGCCCGGCCGATCACTTTGTCCATGGCGTTGTGGCGCCCCACGTCTTCGGCCATCAGAAAAGGGTCGCCGCCGGGGGCAGCCAGGGCCACCCCGTGGCTGCCCCCGGTGGCTCGGAAGATGGTCTGGGCCTCTTGCATGCGGGCCGTCAGGGACAGCAGCTCGTCCGGGGTGACGGCCAGGGCGCTCTCCACCGGGGCAACCTTGCGGAGGATTTCACTCACCGCCTCTTTGGCGCACAGACCGCAACTGGAGTAGGCCACCTCCAGGTGGCGCCGGCCTCGCCGGGCCAGGGCTGCTTCGGTCAGCGAGACGTCCACCACGTTGGGGGGGAGCAGCGGGTCGGTGGCGGTGCCGCAAAAATGGAGGGTGATGACCTCGGAGAGATTTTGAATGATGCCCTCGGTGAACAAGAAACCCAGGGCCAGCTCCTTTTCCAGCCCCGGCAGGCGCATCAGCACCTGGAAGGGCTCCCCCGCCAGGCGAATCTCCAGGGGCTCCTCCACGACCACCAGGTCGCGGGTTTCTTCCAGCCGGCCCTGAAGATAGCGCCGGATCGGCAGTTCTGCGGTTGGCTCGGTCATAGGTAATACGATTTTCGGTGATTAGTTCCGCCCGGTTGGCGTTGCCTCACCAGGCGCCAGAAAATCCTGTTTTCTGCTTCGAAAAGTTCCTCATGCGGCTTCCAGGGTTACTTGGTAGCCGAGGTCTGCTCCGAAAAGTTGTGAAGAATTTGGTG
>JBEKDQ010000309.1:0-2921 GCA_050014275.1 Desulfobaccales bacterium
TAAAAGTGTCCTGGTCTATGAGAGCGACTCCATGGCCAGGGTCATGGACATGATCACCCGGGTGGCCCCCACCGGTTCCACCGTGCTGATCACCGGGGAGTCCGGGACCGGCAAGGGCCTGGTGGCCTGGAAGATCCATCAGTTGAGCCAGCGCCAGCGGCGCCCCTTTATTACCGTGGACTGCGGCACCCTGGTGGAGACCCTGTTCGAGAGCGAACTTTTCGGCCACGTCAAGGGCTCCTTCACCGGGGCCGACGCCAACAAGATCGGCAAGTTCGAGCTGGCCCAATCCGGCACCCTGTTTTTCGATGAAATCAGCAACATCGGTCTGGAAGTGCAGGCCAAGTTGCTCCGGGCCGTGGAGGAGAGGAAGATCTCCAAGGTGGGCAGCCATCGGGTGATCACCGTGGACGTCCGCATCATCGCGGCCACCAATAAGGACCTGACCAAGGCCATCAAAGATGGCGCCTTTCGCGAAGACCTCTTCTACCGCCTCAACGTGGTCCTGATCCAGATGCCGCCTTTAAGGGGGCGCAAAGGCGATATCCCTTTACTGGTAGACCATTTTCTGGAGAAGTACAATGCCCGCCTGCACAAGAATATCCTGGGGGTAACCCCCGAGGCCCTGGAATTGCTGGTGCGTCATGACTGGCCCGGCAACGTCCGGGAGTTGGAAAATACCGTGGAGCGGCTGGTGGTGTTGAGCACCGGGCCTTACCTGGAGCCCGCCGACCTCTCCTTTGCCGGAACCATCCTATCGCCCGGGATGGAATCCGGGGCGGTATCCCTGAAGGACCTGGAGCGGGACTACATCCTCTACACCTTGCAGCGCTGTGAAGGCCATAAGAGCGAAACCGCCCGGGCCCTGGGGATCGACCGCAAGACCCTGCGGGAGAAGTTGAAGCGCTATAATATCGAATAGCCGCGGATGCCATCCAGTCATGCCGGCCGGGCCTGGCGCGCCATTATTGGTGTAAAAGACGCCTACGCGGGGACTGGTTTTGACGTGCCTTATTCTGGTTTGTTCTGGTTCCCAAGTTGCACTTGGGAACCAAAATAATAGCCTCATCAACTTTTTGTTCTGGTTCCCAAGTTGCACTTGGGAACGCGGTAATAGTTGAAGCTGTGGTTTGACACCTTATTATTATCATTAATGCGTAGCAATGCGTAGCCGATATAAGATCGTCGAACTAGAAGCCCCCCATTTCATCACCTGTACCATCTGGCCGGCCCTCATCCTGATGGCGGCGCTCCACGCCGGGGCCGCCCTGCTGCCCGTGGCCAGGCCGGCGGCTGCTTTTCCGGGGTGAGGCCAAACGCCCGCTGGGAGTCTTCCGGAAATGCCGGCCGCCGGCTGGCCAGAGGCGGGCTAGGGCTCGTAGATGAATTGGTTGCCCAATTCCTTAAAGGAGAAGGTCAGTAAAATGTGGTGGCCATCGTAGTCCAGCACCCGCAGGTCGTCGGTTTGGCGCAGGTCACCCAAGACCACCGGATAATGCTCGCCGTAGCGCTTCTGGCATAATTCCAGGGGCACCTCATAGCCCATATACTTTTGAATTCCCTTGGCCTTCATCTTTTCGGCAAATTTTGCATCGGTAAAGGATGCATAGGAGGTCAATACCAGAATGGGACCGGAACCGGTGAAAATAATGCCCGCCTTCATGCTCTCTCTCCTCCTTCCGTGGCCCAAAGGGCGATTTTAAATAAAAAGATAAAAATGATTTCTTTAAAGTCAATACGCCCGCGTCTCGGCGGCGTGGCCCCTTCCGTAAAAATATTCGGCATTTCGAGGAGATTCGGTTCTCGTTCCCAGGCTCCCGCTTGCGAACGCACCTTCCTCAAAGCCCTAAGCTCCGTTTAGGCAACATATTATGATTTTTGGGGAAATCAGAAAAACTTATATACCTGCCGAATAAGCAAAGCGGGAGCTTTGCCTCAAATTTTGTTCCCCAGCGGGAGCTTGGGAACCAGTTAAACTGCCGATTTCAGATTTCTTGGAGGCCATCGAGCCGGCTCTCAGGCCAACTAGCCATCCTCTTCAATAAAATCTCCCTGGTTCCATTGGGCACTATTACCTAAAGATAAATAGGCATTTTCCGGATTTTCTTCGCGGCTGAAGTTTTTACATTATTCTATTTTGATCATTGCCTTTATCAGCCCCGCAGTTTCTGGGTGATCTCAGCCACCCGCTGGCCCAAGGCCCGGGCGATGACCAGGTCTTCCGGCGCGGGGACCAGGTCGTTGCCCGGCCCGGCCACGGTGGAGGCGCCATAAGGGGTGCCCCCCCGCCCCGCGGTATGGAGCATTCCCGGAGTCGAATAGGGAACCCCCACAATGATGAAACCCAGGTGCAGCAGGGGGACCATCATGGTCAGGCAGGTGGTCTCCTGGCCTCCGTGGGTGGTGGAGGTGGAGGTGAACACCCCTGCCGGCTTGCCCTCCAGGGCCCCCTCCAGCCACAGTGACGCGGCGGCATCGAACAGCCGCTTCATTTGGGCCGTCATGTTGCCAAAGCGGGTCGGCGTGCCGAAGATGATGCCGTCCGCCTCCTTCAGATCGTCCACGGTGCAGACGGGGATATCCTGCTGGCGGTTCCACACCGCCAGGGCGTGCTTGTGCTGGGCCAGATCCCGTTCAATATCTTCAAATTCCTTGACCCGGCGCAACACCGCCTCCACCCCCGCCACCGACTTGACCCCATCCACCACGGACTGGGCCAGTTGCAATACGTGGCCATACCTCGAGTAATAAACCACCAGGACTTTCATGTAAATTTTCCCCTAGTTAAATTTTTCATTAAAACGGTTCATGGCCTGGCGGCCACACCAAAGCGATGAAAATGCTTACCAAAAAAGAGAACCACGGTTATCCTCTGGGAATGCCGGCCACGGCAATCTCGCTCAGGAGGATAAACATGGTTC
>JBEKDQ010000310.1:0-2916 GCA_050014275.1 Desulfobaccales bacterium
GTCTCCCGGATGACGGTAACCTTGATCTGGCCGGGATAGCTGAGGTCCTGCTCGATCTTTTTAGCCACTTCGCGGCTCAACAGTGCGGCTTCCTCGTCGTTGACCTTATCCGACTCCACGATGAGCCGGATTTCCCGGCCCGCCTGGATGGCGTAGGATTTACTAATGCCGCCGAAGGAGAGGGCCACTTGCTCCAGGTCCTCCAAGCGCTTAACATAAGTCTCCAGCATCTCCCGGCGGGCCCCGGGACGGGCCCCGGAGAGGGTATCGGCGGCCTGGACCAGGACGGCCATGATGCTCTCCGGCGGGACGTCTTCGTGGTGGGCGGCGATGGCGTTTACCAACTTGGAGGATTCGCCGTAGCGCTTGGCCAAATCGGCGCCGATCAGGGCGTGCACTCCTTCCGCTTCCTGATCCACCGCCTTGCCGATATCGTGCAGCAGGCCAGCCCGTCTGGAGAGTTTACCGTTGAGGCCCAATTCCGCGGCCATGATACCACACAGGTAACAGACCTCTACGGAGTGTTGCAGGACGTTCTGAGCATAGCTGGTGCGGTATTTCAATCTGCCCAGCAGCTTGATGAGTTCCGGATGGAGGCCATGCACCCCGGTGTCGAAGGCGGCTTCCTCACCGGCCTCCCGCATGCTCGCCTCCAGTTCCGTGTTGACTTTGTCTACGATCTCTTCGATGCGTCCGGGGTGAATGCGGCCGTCGGAGATGAGGCGCTCCAGGCTGCGGCGGGCCACTTCCCGGCGAACCGGGTTGAAGGCGCTGAGGATCACGGCCTCGGGGGTGTCGTCGATGATAATGTCCACCCCGGTGGCCGCCTCCAGGGCCCTGATGTTACGGCCTTCCCGACCGATGATCCGACCCTTCATCTCCTCGTTGGGCAGGGCCACCACCGACACCGTCTGCTCGGTTACATAATCAGAGGCGTAGCGTTTGATGGCCAGGGCAATGATCTCTTTGGCCTTGCGGTCGGCGTGTTCCCGGGCCTCGGTTTCGATACGTTTCACCATACGGGCGGCGTCGGCCCGGATCTCCCGCTCCATGGCCCTGAGAAGGAAATCTCTAGCCTCGGCGGTGCTCATCCCCGCCAATTGTTCCAGGCGAACGTTTTGCTCCGACAGCAAATGTTGGTAGCTCTCCATCTGGCCCTTGAGTTCCTCCTCCCGCTGGGCTACCTGCTTATATTTCTTCATGAGCTCCGTGTCACGTTCATCCAGCAACTCTCCCTTCTTCTCCAGGTGTTCCTCTTTCTGGAGCAGGCGGCGCTCCAGTTGGTTGAGTCCCTGACGCCGTTCGAGGGTCTCCTTTTCGAAGCTCATCTTCAATTGCAGGAGCTGATCCTTGGCCTGCAGCTTGGACTCTTTTTTGATGGTGTCCGCTTCCTTGCGGGCCTCATCCAGGATCTTCTTGCCCAGGGCTTCCAGTGATTCATGGTGGGCGTCCATGACGTATTTGCGATAGAAGAAACCGGCGGTGAAGCCGGCGGCTATGGCCAGACCTTCAATCAAGACGTGTGCCAATATCTCCATGGGATTTTCCCCTGTACTTATATCGTTAACCGTGGCAGCGCCACCCGCAGTTAAGGGGCGCCACCTACGGGTGCGGCTCATGCGTCAACGCACGTCGAGTTGCAGACTTGTGGGTGAGGAGCGGCACTTGAGGCCACCGGCAGAGGGGCGCGGGCGGAAATTGGGGTACGGCTTAACTGACCTCTGGGGATCAGGTTAGAGTTAAAGGTTACTAAGTCTCAAATCCATAATGGAGGAGAGGTTCCCGTAGTCTTGTCCCTTTCCTCCCTTCCAGCAGTTTATCGCTTCCCGGGGTTGGCCCGGGACGAGATCTCTCCTAAGGATATTCAACTGGGTCAATATTTCTGACCGGTGCACTCATATTTTGAATCCGCCCGGAATGTGCGACGCTCTTCCCATTCAATCCATACCATGCCGTTTCTCCCTGCCGGAGAGTTCCTCCTCCGAGAATCTCCGAGGCGTGCCTCTCAAGGACCTGGAGGGAAATAAGAATCGTAGGTCTCCAGCATTTGAATCAACAGTTTCGACCGTTGTTCGATCTCGGCATGGAGCTGTTGATAATCCTCCTTGCTCTCCAGGCATTCATATGCCAGGTTAAGTGCGGCCAGAATTGCCAGGTCGGCCAGGGAGCTGGAGGGGAAGATCTGCTGCAGTTCCCGCAATTGCTCATCCACACGGCGCGCCACGGCTTGCAGGCCGTCCGGAGAGATACTCCCCTTCAAGGTGAAGGTGCGCCCCAATATCTCTACCCTGACCGGTTTTGGCTCTTGACCCGGGTTTATGCCGATTCTCCTGTATCGATGATTTTTAAGCGATTCAGGATCTTATCGATCCGTTGGCGAATCATTTCCCGCTCCTGGGTGAGCTTTTCCAGCGCGGCCTTGGCCTCCTTGAGGGCTTTCTCCTTTTCAGCCAGGGTCTTCTCCAGGACTGTGTTAATCTCCTTCAGCCTGGCGGTCTGGCCGACGACCATCTCCAATTTTTGTTCCAGTACCGTGAAGAGATCTGTAACCACCAATACCCTCCCCAATATTTTGATTGTGCCCTTGCGGGCCTTAAATGTCAAGCATTTTTGCAGTCTTAGTCGGGGCCAGGGCTTCCCGCAGGCGAGCCGCCAAATGGGTATAGCGCTTAATAGGCCGGTCATTGTGAATGGCCATCCCCAGGGCCCGTTTGCTCCCCAGCAGTACCACCAGGCGGCGGCCCCGGGTGAGGGCGGTGTAGAGCAGATTGCGTTGCAGCAGCAGGTAGTGGTGGGTGGAGAGCACCAGGAGCACCCCGGGGAATTCGCTGCCCTGGGCCTTGTGCACCGTCACCGCGTAGGCCAGGGTGATCTCGTCCTTCTCACCCGGGTCATAGGTGACCACCCGGCCCTCAA
>JBEKDQ010000311.1:0-2879 GCA_050014275.1 Desulfobaccales bacterium
CCAGGAAGACCAGGGTGAGGTCGGGGTCGGGGTAGCGGTTATAAGGCAGGATGAAGCCGTTGGCGTCGGTGCGGACCCGGTAGGCCTTCTTCACCAGGCTGTCGGACTCCCGCACGGACTTGTCCGTCGGAATGTCCACCACGTCCATGGAGGGCTGGAACTCCCGGAGGTTGATGTAGCGCCGCTCGGTAAACAGCACCTGTTTTTGGCTATGGTTGCGGTAGGCCAGGACCTTTTCGGCGGCCCAGGTGGCGGCTACCAGGAAGGTCAGGAAAATCAGGACCAGGGTCTTCTTGGGATTCTCTTCAAACCAATTTTTCTTGCTCTGCTCCGGTGATGCGTCTGCCATATCTGTTCTCGTCTTGCCTTCCGTTTCCGGCGGTGGCGCGCTCCCGACCCTTAGCGGCCCAGGTAATTATACCAAATTCCGCCCCCCTGGGGCCGATTTTCCGGAGCGGTGGCCTGGGCTGAACCCTGCGGTCCGTATCCTAAGTAAATGGCCGGCGTCTCGCCGGTGCGGACTGGGAGATGGGCGAGACGCCCGCCCCACCGGTCTTCTCATAATTTGGGGGTGGGCCAAAGGCCCATGAACGGTTGCTCCCATTATTACTTGATGCGGCGAAACTTGACCTCTATAGTTCACTGGGCCAACCTAAAAAAACACTCCCCCAGATTTTACCGGATCGCGGAATCAACCACGCCAGCCGCTTCGGCTGGGGTGAATCACCCCCCGTTTGATACCGATTCCCCCAGGCGCAGGCAGATGGAGCCCGGCCTTCTCCAGGAGAGCGCCCTGGCAGACAGGAGCTTGAATGGAAAACATTAGGAATATAAGTATGATAACCTTAAGGTAGTTAAATGTCGCGGTAATCGCATCATTTGGCACAAATTTAGCTTAATACGCGGTTGGACTAATTTGCGGGAATTCCCGCGCCCTGGCTCCCCGCGAGCCGAAAAAACAGATGGAAGGGGGTGCTGCCACTGTGGGGCGAAGCGCCTGACTAGCTGAGATGATTAAATTTTTCCTAGAGGTAATCTTGACTCACCTGTTGAGGAAGGAGGAATTTGAATGTCCGATCTGAAGAAAGAGGTTCAAGAAGCACCGTTGCTTTGGCCTCTAACCCCGATCCCCACTTTCGAAGAAGTGTATGACCCAAAGATCTGCACCGAAGCGTCCCGGGAAATCTCCACCATCTTTGAGGGCTGGCTAGCTCCCAAGCACGAGATGGCCAAACCCGAGGCCCTTGGGAAAATTCGGGTGCTGGAGTGCGGCCACGGCGGCCTCCAGGTGAATGCCATGCAGGCCGGCGGCTATCTGGGCGAACTGGGGGCCAACGTCATCATGGTGGAACCGCCCGGCGGCTCGCCCCTCCGCAAACTGACGGCCTTTGGGCGCAAACATTACATGTTCAAGGACAACGTCAACGGCGATCTGTGCGGCGGCACCTTCCTGCACGAATGCCGCAACAAACAATCCATCACCCTGGACCTCACCAAGGAAGAGGGCCGGGAAATCTTGAAAAAGCTGGTTATTCATGTTGACGTGCTCATTGAGAACTATCCGGTGGGCCAGTTCGACGCCTGGGGCATTGGCTACCGCCAGCTCTCCAAGATCAACCCCCGCCTGATTTATGTTTGGAACGGCCAGAAAGGACAGTGGGGCAGCTTGAAGGACAAGCCGGGTGAGCTTTATCCGTCTTCCCCCTGCGCCTCCGGCTGGTGCCATGCCACCGGGTTGCCCAAGAGCTTCGGCGGCACCCCCATCCGGGCCGGCGAGCGGGCCGACGATATCCTCTGCGGCAATCTCACCGCCCACGGCGCCATCGCCGCCCTGATCTACCGGGACAAGGTCTCTGGCAAAGGCCAATTCCTGGAGGTGACCTCGTCCGAAGCCCACGCCCGGATTCATGACTATGCCTGGGGCTGGTATGGCATGGATGGCTCCTCCAAGCCCCGCTATGGCAACTGGGACCTGGCCATCAACATCTATTCGGTGAACCCCTGCAAAGACGGCTACATGATGGTGGGCGGCGGCCATGACCGGCTGTGGTACCGCATCTGGAAGACCGTGGGTAAGGATCGCCCCGAGTTGGAAGACATGATCCTGGATGAGCCCACCCTGCGGGTGGTCATTGACCGGGTCGGCCACGACCAGCAGGTCAAGACCCTGGTCTGCCTCACCGACTGGATGAAGGACTGGACCCGGGAAGAATGCCGGGCCAAACTGCTGGAAGAGGAAGTGGCCGCGGGCGGCGTCTCCTTCCTGGACGAAGTGGCGGAAGAGCCCCACTACAAGTACCGGGGCATGGTGCGGGCCATTGAGACGTCCCACTACGGCAAGGTGCTGTTCTGCGGCTCGCTGTTCTATGGCCACCGGACCCCGGGCCGGGTGAAAGACCTGGGCCGGCCGGTGGGCTTCGACAATGACGACATCTACCGCAAGCTCCTGAACTTCGACACCGCCAAGCTGAATGAGCTGCACGGCAAAGGGCTCATCTAATAGAGGGGGTTAGGAAATATGTCCGAACACCTGGATAAACTACCGTTTGAGGAATATTGCAAAACGATTTTCAATAAGGACACCCTGTTTGAAAAACCCGAGGCTCTGAAAGGTTATCGGGGGCTGTCCTGCACCCAGTATATCCTGGGGCCGGCGGCCGCCGCCTACCTGGGCGAGCTGGGGGCCGAGGTCATCAAGATCGAGGTGCCCCGCCTGGGCGAGCCTATGCGCCACTGCTCGCCCTACAACGAGTCCTGGTTCTACCCGGTTTCCCGGTGGAACCCGGGCCGCGGCACCTCCCCGGCCTTCCAGGGCGCCAACCATAACGAATATTTCGTCACCCTGGACTACCGCAAACCGGAGGCCAAGGAGATCTTCT
>JBEKDQ010000312.1:0-2864 GCA_050014275.1 Desulfobaccales bacterium
CCCCCCCCCCCCCCCCCCCCCCCCCCCCCCCAAAATTCATCCAACTTAAATCTTCACCAGGCCCGCGGCCACTTTAGCGGCCATGACGGTGTTCTTCATGAGCATGGTGATGGTCATGGGGCCGACGCCGCCCGGTACCGGGGTGATGTAGGCGGCCTTCTGGGAGACCGAATCGAAGTCCACGTCGCCGGCCAGGATGGCCTTGCCGGTCTTTTCGCTGACGCCGATGCGGTTGACGCCCACGTCGATGACGCAGGCCCCTTCTTTTACCCAGTCTCCCTGGACATACCTGGGCACCCCGGCGGCCACGATGAGGATATCGGCCCGGCGGCAATGCTCAATGATCATATCCTTGGGGGTGCCGGTGTGGACGCAGGTCACGGTGGCGTTGGCCCCGGGACGTTTCTGGATCATGATGGCCACCATGGGTTTGCCCACGATATTGGAGCGGCCCAGCACCACCACTTCTTTGCCCTTGGGGTCGCCGTAGGTGCGGTTGATGAGCTCCTGGCAACCCGCCGGGGTGCAAGGAAGAAAGGCATAGGTGCCGATAAGAATCCGGCCTACGTTCACCGGATGGAAGGCGTCCACGTCCTTGTTGGGATCGATGGCGTAGAGCACCTTGTTGGAATCGATGTGTTTGGGCAGGGGCAACTGGATCAGGATGCCGTGGATTTTGGGGTCCTTGTTGTATTTGGCTATCAGGGCCAGGAGGGCCTCCTCGGTGATGTCGGGGGACTGATTGTCCTGAATGGAATAGAAGCCCAATTCATGTGAGGTCTTCTGCTTGGCGGTGACGTAGCTGATGGAAGCGGGATCTTCCCCCACCAGGATGGTGACCAGGCCGGGGGTGACGTTGTGTTTGGCCTTCAGTTCGTCCACTTCCTTCTTTAGTTCCTCGCGGATCTGGGCGGCCACCTCCGCCCCTTTGATCAATTTAGCAGCCATTTATCTGGCCTCCTTCTTGTGATTTTTTTCATTAATACCATCAATCTTCTCCCGGCGTCAATGGAAAAATTCACCGGTATCTTGATCTGCCGGTAGATATGAGATCAAAGAAACCTTGGGGCTGGTCCGCCGGACTGGCGCTTTCCTTTTTTCATGATTTGGATATAATGAATATTTTAATAATTCAGGAGATTTGGCAGTGGCTCTGATCGTACAAAAATATGGCGGTACCTCGGTGGCCAACTTGGATCGCATCGCCAACGTGGCCAACCGGGTGATCAAAGGCTGGCGGGGCGGCCATAAAATGGTGGTGGTCCTGAGCGCCATGGCTGGCGAAACCGATCGCCTCATCGGATTGGGCAAAGAGCTGGCGGAAGACCCCGACCCCCGGGAACTGGACGTTCTATTGGCCACCGGCGAACAGGTTACCGTCTCCCTATTCAGCATCTTCCTGCATTCCCAGGGAGTGCCGGCCACCTCGCTGTTGAGCCACCAGGCCCGCATCTACACCGACCGGGCCTATGGCCGGGCTCGCATTCTGGGGATCGACACGGCCCGCATCAAAGAAGAATTGAAGAAGAACCGGATAGTCACCGTGGCCGGCTTCCAGGGGGTTGATGAAGTGGGCAACATCACCACCTTAGGAAGGGGGGGCTCCGACACCACCGCGGTGGCTATGGCCGCGTCCCTGAAAGCCGACCGCTGCGAAATTTACACCGATGTGGATGGGGTTTACACCGCCGATCCCCGCATCTGCCCCAAGGCCCGGAAGCTGGAGCGGATCACTTATGAAGAGATGCTAGAGATGGCTTCCCTGGGCGCCAAGGTCCTGGAGATTCGCTCCGTAGGCTTTGCCAGGCGCTACAGCGTACCCCTGGTGGTGCGCAGCAGCTTTACCGAGGCGCCGGGCACCCTGGTAACCGTGGAGGATGAAGAAATGGAAATTGTGCCGGTATCCGGCGTGGCTTTGAGTAGAAACGACGCCCGAGTCACTATCACCCGAGTCCCCGACCGCCCCGGCATTGCGGTACGCCTCTTCCGGCCGGTTGCCGACGCCAACATTGTGGTGGATATGATCATCCAGAACACCAGCATTGATGGCCACACTGACCTAACCTTCACCGTGCCCGAGGGTGACTTGAAGAAGACCATGGAGCTGATCCGGCCGGTGGCCGCCGAGGTCGGCGCCCAGCAAGTAGTGGGCAATAAGAATATCGCCAAGATCTCCATCGTGGGTGTGGGCATGAAGAACAATGCCGGGGTGGCAGCCCGGATGTTTGAGGCCCTGTCCGGGGAAAACATAAACATCCTGATGATCAGCACCTCGGAGATCAAGATTTCTTGCGTCATCGAGGACAAGTATGGCGAACTGGCGGTGCGGGTCCTCCACGACGCCTTCGACCTGGGTCAGCCGCCGCCGGGAAAAAAATAAGTTCAAGGTTCCAAGTTCAAAAATTTATTGGATTTGGACCTTTACTTAACCTTGAACTTTGAACCTTGAACTTTGAACCCCATTTCAAGAGGGCCTGCTATGCGCCAGGTAAAGATCTACGATACTACCCTGAGGGACGGCACCCAGGCGGAATATTTCTCCCTATCGTTGTCGGACAAGATTCGCATTGCCCAAAAACTGGCAAAATTCGGCGTGCACTTTATCGAAGGTGGCTGGCCTGGCTCTAACCCCAAGGACAAAGAATTTTTCGATGATATTCGTAATTATAGACTTGGAAATAGCCAAATAGCTGCCTTTGGAAGTACCCATCATAAGGACCGGCCTCCGGAGTCGGACCCGGTCTTCCAGGAACTGTTACTCAGCCGGGCCCAGGTGGTCACCATCTTCGGGAAATCCTCCCTCTTCCAGGTGAAGGAGATCCTGCAGACCACCCCGGAGCGCAACCTGGAACTCATCCGCCATT
>JBEKDQ010000313.1:0-2811 GCA_050014275.1 Desulfobaccales bacterium
CAGCCCCGGCCACCCGCCCTCCGCCCTGGCTTGGTTCGAAACCTTGGAGATCTGTTTGGAGGCCGCTCCATGTTCAGGCGCATCCGCCGGATTTGGCTGGAGGAAGGGGCCCGGGATTACCACATGGCCCGGCGCATCCTGGCGCGGCTGCGCCACCTGCCGGTGACGGTCATCGAGGATCGCCGGGCCTTGCGGGCCCCGGAGTATGAACGGGCCCGCTGGCTCCCGGAGGCCAAGACTACCCTGCTGCTGGCGGTGCAAAAGGGGTCTTTCCGGCGCCCCTGTCCCGGGACCAGGGATTACCTCTGCTGCGGCTACCAGGTGTTGCAGGTGGCGCTCAACTGCCCCATGGATTGCAGCTATTGCATCCTCCAGGGTTATGTCAATGCGCCGGCCATCACCATTTTCGTCAACCTGGAGGATTTGCTGGGGGAGCTGGAGGCTGGCTGGCAAACCGGACCCGGAGCCGGCTGGCGCCTGGGCACCGGGGAATTCGGGGACAGCCTGGCCCTGGATTCCCTCATGGGCCTCCATCAACGGCTGATCCCCTGGTTCAAAGGCCGGCGGGCGGCCCTGGAGATCAAAAGCAAGGCGCAGGACCTGGGAGAGTTACTGCCCCTGGGCCCTAACCCCCAGGTGGTCTTCGCCTGGTCCCTCTCGCCCGAAGAGGTGGTCCGGGAAGCAGAGAGGTTTACGGCCCCCTTGAAGGCCCGGCTTAAGGCGGCGGCGGCGGCCGCGGCCGCGGGCTTTCGGGTGGCCTTCCACTTCGATCCCCTGATCTATTTCCCCGGCTGGGAAGCGGCCTACCGACGCACGGTGGAGGCTTTGGGAGAAGCGGCGCCGTCCCGGAGCATCGCCTGGATCAGCCTGGGGGCGCTGCGGTTTCTGCCGGCTTTGCGGCCCCTGATCCACCGCCGTTTTCCCGGCAGCCGCTGGGCGGCCCAAGAGATGGTGCGGGCCCCGGATGGCAAGCTCCGCTATTTCAAGGACCTCCGGGTGGAAATGTACGGCCGCCTGCGCCAGTGGCTGGAGGAGGCGGCCCCGGGGGCCCAGCTCTACCTCTGCATGGAAAGCCCCCGGGTCTGGCGGGAGGTCTTTGGCTTCGTCCCGGATGAAGAGGAATTGGCCCGCTGGCTGGATAGCCGGGTCTTCTCTGCCGATTAAGGGGCAGGCTTTACTCCGATTCCTCAGGCTCTTGCCGGGCGTCTCCGGACGCCTTCCTGGGCGGCGGGAAGAGTTCCCCCAACCGCAGGCCCACTCCGGTGGCCGTGAGATGATCTTCCTCCAGGAGGCGCTTAATGGTCCTGACCCGGACCAGACCTCCAGGGAATACTCCCGGCGATTTCCTGAAGGTGAGAGGCAGGGATGGAAGGACTTCCCAGTAGTGCAGGGTAGACTTGCGCACCCCGCTGAGGTGGCAAATCGGCTCGATGATCAGCAGCGGCGAGCCGGAAACTTTTCTCAGATTCATAAGTTCCTCTCCCAAGATTGGTGGCTAGGGCCATTCCCGGTTCTGCTTCCTGATTCCGGAAATGGATGATGAGAACCTCTGAAAAGTCCTTTTGTCATCCTGAGCGAAGCATCATGACCTGAAGGTCACAACGATTAATGAAAATTAACAGGTGATGGTGGGGCGGCCGTCCCTGGCCGCCTCTAGTTGGCGGGCACGGAGGCCCGCCCCACCGGTCTTTCTTAGAAAGCGACGAGATTCTTCGGTGGCTTCGCTCCCTCAGAATGACAGTTGCGCATACTTCCACAGAGTCTCTGACTTCAAGCGCCCCGCCCATTTATCTATTCGCTAGATACTTCGAGAGACTTTAGAAAAAGGTTCAGGTGTTTTACCCGATCCGGCAATCGCTTGGAAAATCAGGCAAGTTTCATCGGTAAGTCGCCAGGGAACTTTAAAATTGGGGCGAGGTGATTATTATGTTAGAAAATATCCAGGGGAGGGGAGAGGCTTTAGTGATCCAACTTGAGGGGGTGAGCAAGGTTTACCGGCGAGGGCCCGAGGAGATCCTGGCCCTGCGGGAGGTGAACCTTCAGATCACTTCCGGCGAATTTGTGGCCATCACCGGCAAGAGTGGCTGCGGCAAGAGCACCCTGCTGCACGTCATCGGCGGTCTGGAGCAGGTTACCCGCGGCCGGGTGCTCCTGGACGGCCGGGACCTGGCCAAGCTTCGGGAACCTGAACTCACCCGTTTCCGCCGGGATAAAGTGGGGGTGGTTTTTCAGTCCTTTAATCTGTTGCCTTTGCTGACCCTGGTGGAGAACGTGGCCCTGCCCCGGGCGCTCCAGGGCGCTCCCTATCCCCAGGCCCGGGGAGAAGCGGCCCGCTGGCTGGCGGAGGTGGGCCTAAGAGAGCGCCTGGACCACAAGCCTCACCAGGTTTCCGGGGGCGAGATGCAGCGGGCCGCCATCGCCCGGGCCCTGATCAATTCCCCGGCGGTGATTCTGGCGGATGAACCCACCGGCAACCTCGATTCCGCCACCACGACCCAAATCCTCCGGCTCTTTTCGCAGCTTAACCGCCAGTGGCGCAAGACCGTGGTCCTGGTGAGCCACGCCCCGGAGGCGGGCGCGGCGGCCCAGCGCGTGCTCAAGATGCAGGACGGCCGGCTCCTGCCATGACCCCCTGGCTCTTCCGCCTTCCCCTGCGCCATCTGAGGCAGTATCCCGGCCGTACCTTTTTGGGGATTCTGGGCATCGCCTTGGGCACCGCGGTTTATCTCAGCATCTCCCTGGCCGCGGCCAGCGCCATCCAGAGCTTTCAGGCCGGGGTCACCGCGGTGGCCGGCAAGGCCCAATGGCGGA
>JBEKDQ010000314.1:0-2790 GCA_050014275.1 Desulfobaccales bacterium
AGGGCCTCGATGGTGAGGCGCACTCCGGTCAGCGGGGCCTTGATATCATGGACGATCATCGCCAGAAAATCGGCGTTGGCGGCGACCAGGTCCCGCTCCTCCTGGAGCAGGCGGGTCTTTTCTCTCAAGGCCCGGGTCATGGTGTTGAAGGACTCGGCCAGCTCCCCCAGCTCGTCCCGACTGGTAACCGGAATGTCCCCGGCCAGCTCCTCCCGGGCCGCCCGGCGGGTACCCTCGGTCAGATGGGAGATCTGGCGCCGCATCCCCTTCGACAGCCAGAAGCTCAAGAGACCGCCCAGAAAGGCGGCGCCGCCGCCCACCCCGAAGATCACCAGCTTCAGGGTGAGGAGGGTGGGCTCCAGTTCCCGGCGGTTAACCCCCACCACGATGAGGTTTTCCCAGGGCTTCTCTTCTTCCTCCAGGGGCAGGAAGTTTACGGTATAGGATTCATTCCCCAAGGACAGGGTCTGGATGCGGTGGACAGCGCCGCTGGCGCTGGCGGCCAGGTCTTTGCCGCGCTGGATCTGGTTCAGAGCGCTCTCCGGCAGGTCTTTAAAGGAATTGACCACCAGGCGGTTGCCATAGAAGATGGCTACCTCGGCCCCGGGACGGGACAGGGACTCCACGAATCCCCGGTCGATGAGGACCCCGGTGAGCACCACCCCCACGATCTTCTCCTGATAACGGATGGGGGCCGAGGCCATCAAAGAGAGGCTGTCCTTCCAGGTAGTCATGCGGGAGGCCTCCTTGCCCTGGAGGCCCGCCCGTACCAGGGGATTACTGGAGATGTTGACCCCCAGGGCGCCGGGGTCATGGGCCCGGACCTGGATCACCCCCTGATAATCGGTGATGGTGAGGATGTTGAGGCCGGCGGCCTTCATCATCGGGGTAACCAGGTCGCGCAAGGCCTCAAGGTTACCCGCGGCCATCAGTTCGCCGTAAGTAGGGTTGTCCGCCAGCAGGTTGGCCGCCTGTTCCACCCGCTGGATCGTCCCCTGGTATTCCGCCAACACCAGGCGGGCCACCAGTTCCACCCGCTGCCGGTGCCCCTCCAGGACCTGGCGGGTGGCCAGGTATTGCATCACCAGCAGCAGACCCACCAGGGCCACCGACAGAGAAAATAGGGTGACCCCCAAGAGCTTGGTGCCCACCTGGCTTTTCCTGGGAATATGCCACATTATCAAAATCATAGCATATTCAGGTGGCTAAGGGAATCACTCGCCGAAACCCGGCCCGACACAGTAGTGTTCGGCAACAAAATTGCAAGGCGAAGATTTCACTATCTCGCAGTTAAACTCTAGACCACTGTAATTTCAGCTATATCAACATGTTATATTGATGCAAATAAATCCCCTCTCCCCTGCCAGGGGAAGACACCGGGTGAGGGGTGGCTTCATTGGCCGTTACCTACCCCCTTCACCTGCCCTCTCCCCCCCCAAGGGGTGAGAGGGAAAGAGCTTGTAAATTCCATGAATTGCTCAGATAGGGGGCATACCTAAGTTCAAACAAATCCCTACTGCCTGCCTCATAGCAAAAACCTTGCCGGACACTATTGGGCCCGACAGGATTTGCTCTAACCCAAGAGAAAGCCGGCGATGACCTGGTACAGCGGCATGAGGATGGCCCACAGCACTCCGGTGTAAAAGAGGAGCAGAATGAGGATGAAGCCCAACGGCTCCAGGTAGCGGTACAGGCGGGCCAGCTCGGGGGGCAGCAGAACGGAAAGGATGTGGGAGCCGTCCAGGGGTGGAATGGGGAACAGGTTGAACAAGGCCAGGATGATGTTGATGCTGACTCCGTAGTAGGCCAGTTTCAGCAGACCGACGTTGCCCAGGCCGAGATGCAGCAGGGCGGCGAAGACCACCGCCAGGGCCAGGTTGCTCAAGGGGCCGGCGGCGCTCACGGTGATCTCCCCCCAGCGGTAATTCCGAAAATTGCGGGAATTGACCGGCACCGGTTTGGCCCAGCCCAGCAGAATACCGGCATGGCTCAGGAGGAGGATGGCCGGCACCAGGATGGTGCCCACCGGGTCGATGTGGGGTCCGGGGTTCAGGGTGATGCGTCCCAGCATCAGGGCGGTGGGGTCGCCGTTGAGCAGGGCCACGTAACCGTGGGCAACCTCGTGGATAATCACCGAAAAGAGTAAAACCACGACCAGGAGGGCCATTTCCAGAAGGTAGGGGAGGCTGAAAGCGGGCATGTTATGAGTTTCGAGTTATGAGTTCGAGTTTAAGTATTGGCAGTAAATTATTGATTATTTTTCTCGTTCCCAAACTCCAGCTTGGGAGCGCACCCTTGGGGGGAGGCAGCTTGCCTGATAATGAGCCGGCTTCTGAGCAAAGCAGAACTTTTCATTAAAATGGGTTTCCACAGTAATTCAAGCCTTTAGTTCAGCCGCTTCGATGAAAAATTTGCAACTTTTCGGAACAGCCGTTCATGGGCCTTTGGCCCGCCCATAAATTAAGAGAAGACTGGTGGGGCGGGCGTCTCGTCCGCCACTCAGGTCCGCACAGGCGAGACGCCTGTGCCACCAATTCTTCACAACTTTTCGGAACAGTCGCTCATGAGCCCTTGGCTCACCCGTAAATCATAAAAATATAGCGCCGCCGCCCCCGGCGGGGCGGGAACCGGCTACCAAAGGGCGGGTATCCCACATACTCAGGAACTTTTCGGAACAGCCGTTCATGGGCCTTTGGCCCGCCCATAAATTAAGAGAAGACTGGTGGGGCGGGCGTCTCGTCCGCCACTCAGGTCCGCACAGGCGAGACGCCTGTGCCACCAATTCTTCAC
>JBEKDQ010000315.1:0-2777 GCA_050014275.1 Desulfobaccales bacterium
GCACCGGCCCCTTGGCGAGGAGCTGTTCCACCTTGCCCTTGCGGGCCGCGAAGTCTCCCATGACCTCCCCGGTGAACTCTTCCGGGGTGATGATCTCCACCTTCATGATGGGTTCCAACAGTTGGGGCTGGGCCTGATTAAACCCCTGCCTCAGGGCGGCCATGGCGGCGATGCGGAACGCCATCTCCGAGGCCAGGCCCTCTTTGACCGCGGCTCCGGTCAGGGCCATGGCCACATCTACCCCGGGGTGGCCATAGACCACTCCCCCTTCCAGGGCTTCCTGTACCGCCCGGCCAATGACCGTAACATAGCCCTGGGCCGGGTGTTCCGCGGCCAGCAGGGAGACGAAGGAATTGCCTGAGCCCCGGGGACGGGGGGAGAGCCTCAGACGCACTTCGGCAAAGTGGTGTTTGCCTGCCAATTCCCGGTCGAAGGTCCCGGACTCTTCGGCTGCCAAGGCGATGGTTTCCCGATAGACCACCTGGGGGCGGCCGGCCCGAACCTGGGCGTGGAACTCCCGCTGCAGGCGGTGGATAATCACCTCCAGGTGCAGTTCTCCCATGCCGGAGATCAGGGTCTGGCCGGTGTCTTCATCGATATGGATGCGCAGGCTGGGATCCTCTTCGGACACCCGGGCCAGGGCCGGTTCCAGCTTCTCCTGATCGTCCCGGGTCAGCGGTTCGATGGCCAGGGAAATTACCGGCAGGTAGGAGGAGATGGGCTCCAGAATGATGGGGCGGTTCCGGCTGCACAGGGTGTCTCCGGTGGTGGTGGCCTTCAGGCCCAGGAGGGCGACGATGCTGCCGGCGTGGGCCTCCTCCAGGGGCTCTCGCTTGTTGGCGTGCATTCGCAGGATGCGGGCCACCTTTTCGGAGACGCCTTTGACCGGGTTAAAGACCTCCTGGCCCACCTTCAGGGTACCGGAATAGAGGCGCACATAGGTGAGGCGCTGGTTTTGGTCCACCATGATCTTGAAGGCCAGGGCCGCCAGGGGGGCGTCGTCCCGGGCCGGCCGCGGTTCGGATTCCCCGGTTTTGGGGTGTTGCCCCAGGATGGCAGGCACTTCCATGGGATTGGGCAGGAAATCCTTGATGCCGTCCAGCAGGGGTTGGACCCCTTTGTTGCGCAGGGCGGAGCCGCAGTAGGTGGGCACCCCCTTGAGGGCCAGGGTGGCGCGGTGCATCCCGGCCTTGATCTCCTCCGGGGCCAGCCGGCGTTCTGCCAGATAGGCCTCCATCACTTCGTCGTCTACCTCCGCCAGGGCCTCCACCAGGGCTTCCCGGGCCCCGGCGGCGGCGGCCTCCTGGTCCGGGGGGATCTCCAGTTCCTCGAAGGCCACCCCCAGGGTCTCCTGCCGCCATTTCAGGGCCTTCATGGCCAGAAGATCGATGACCCCCTGGAACTGGTCCTCTTCCCCCCAGGGGATGGTGAGCACCAGGGGATGGGCCCCCAGTTTCTCCTTCATGGAGGCCACTGCAGCCCAGAAGTTGGCGCCCGGGCGGTCCATCTTGTTGATGAAGGCCAACTTCGGCACCCGATATCTGTCGGCCTGGTGCCAGACGGTTTCCGACTGGGGCTCCACCCCGCTCACCGCGTCGAAGACCCCGATAGCGCCGTCCAGAACCCGGAGGGAGCGCTCCACTTCAATGGTGAAGTCCACGTGTCCCGGGGTGTCGATGATATTGATGACGCAGCCCTTCCACTGGCAGGTGGTCACCGCCGCGGTAATGGTGATGCCGCGTTCCTGCTCTTCGGGCATCCAGTCCATGACCGCGGCGCCGTTATGTACCTCCCCCATTTTGTGGGTGCGGCCGGTATAATAAAGGATGCGCTCCGTGAGGGTAGTCTTCCCCGCATCGATGTGGGCGATGATGCCGATATTGCGGATGGCCATGAGCCTGGGGCTGGACACGGGACTTCTCCGAAAAAATTGGAACCTCGATTTTTTTAAATGAATTTGCCTGCATTTTCAACCTTAAAAGAAAAAGTTTTCGGTTTCCGGTTTTCGGTATAAAAGAAAAACAGAAGGAGCTATTCGACCTTAAAAGACGGTTTTCGGTTTTCGGCTTTCTGCTCTTCTCTGCGCTCTCTGCGCCTCCGCGGTGAAAAGATTCACCGCAGAGACGCGGAGGACGCGGAGAAAAGCAGAAAATAGAAAAATGTCTTTTAAGCGCCAGGACGCACGGAAACCGAAGACTTACTCCGGGGGGAACAGTTGCAAGGAATCCAGGGCGGCCAGGTCCCGCAGGGAAACCATGGCCAGCCGTGAGGTAAGGAGGTCCAGCACCGCGAAACTGAAGGTAGGATGACGCCTCTCCTCCAGGGTGAAGGCGCCGGGGACTATGAGGTAAACGGTGTCCGGCTCCAGGCTCAGGCACGCCTGGCGCGGCTGGAACTCCGCGGGCCGGATGGTGTCATTGATGTAAAGCAGGCGGCTGAAGGGTGGGTTAAAGCGGGTGACGCAAGGCACGTGGGTATGTCCATGGCAGGCCAGCAGGGGCGGGCGGCAGGTGTGGGCCCCGCGGCTGTAAGCCCGGATGCGCTCATCGTAATGGGTCCAGATCAGTGCCCGGGTATGGGCCAGAAAGACCCTGGCCTCCAATTCCAGGACCACCCCGCAGGCGGTGGCTCCCGGCAACTGGGGGCCAAAGACGTCATAGACCCAATAAAGGCGGTGGCCGGGGTCCATGGACAGCCAATCCCGGAAAGGCTCCGGCTGGCAGTCCCCCAGGCAGGCCAGGTGACGCAGGCCCTGGCGCCGGAGAAAGGCGAACAAG
>JBEKDQ010000316.1:0-2766 GCA_050014275.1 Desulfobaccales bacterium
AATCTCCTTTCTGTTTGATGAGTTATGCCTAACCCATTCTAACAGATTTAGGGAGTTTTCGGACTTTTTTTTTAATCGTTTAACCGGACAGCACTGTCTTGAATTATAAAAATATCCTGTCTACAAAATAAGTTCGCTTTTGCCATCATGGCATTGAGCCTTCGGCCGACTTCTCGAAGCTGGGTCTCTAAAGTTTATTTTTCATCCCCTGACAGATATCCACAGGATGCAGCCACATTAAGCCAATGTTGGGTTTCCATCTGTTCCGCATCGGCATCCGTTAATTTGCTGATAAAATATTTTTCATAACGTCTTTTTCCCCAAGCTTCCGCGATTTGTCCTCCTATAGATCTGGAGGCTCTTTTAATCTGATCAGTAAGGGAATACACCTCTTCTTTGGGAAAGGTCCTTGATATTTCGAAGATTCTTTTGGCCACTTCAAAAGCTTTGCGATAAACCAGTAAGTCTATGAAACTTCGGGCGTGACGCGCATTCTTCATTATTCCCTCTCTTAATACGCCTTATTACCGATTACCGATTACTGATTCCCGTTTGCTGACCCCTGACCCCTGATCCCTGATCCCTGATTATAATTACTGACCACTGACCACTCATTACTGATCACTGATTACCGCCCCCCTTTAACCTTTTCAAAAAAGGCCCTCAGTTTCTCTGGGTCCTTCTTCCCCGGGGCGGCCTCCACCCCGCTGGCCACGTCCACCGCCTGGGGCCGGGCCACCTCGATGGCCTGGGCCACATTGGCCGGGGTCAGACCGCCGGCCAGGACGATGGCGCCGAAGTCCTGCGCCCGCCGTGCCAGTTGCCAGTCGAAGGTCTCCCCGGTGCCTCCCGCCTGCCCGGCTTTATAGGTGTCCAGGAGAAAGGCCTGCACCGCGCCCCGGTATTCTGCCAGGACCTCCAGGGAGCTTTCTGCTTCGATCCGGAACCCCTTGACCACCCGGAGTCCCAGGCTGCGGCAGTACTCCGGCGATTCCCGGCCATGGAGCTGGACCCAATCCAGGCCCAAGCGGGCAGCCAGGTCCCGCACCACCGCGGCCTCTTCATCGACGAAGACCCCGACGCTCAAGACAAAGGGCGGCAGTTGCCGGATGATCTCCCGGGCCGCCTCCGGTGCCACCCGGCGGGGGCTGGCCGGATGAAAGATAAACCCCAGGGCGTCAACTCCCAACTCCGACGCCAGTAAGCCGTCTTCCGGATTAGTAATGCCGCAGATTTTTATCCGAACCATGTTTTTTATGACCCGGCGGCCACAGGCCGCCCTATAACATCCCCTCTTCCTATCATTTCATAGGGCGGGCGGTGCCCGCCGCCTTACCTTAACCAGCGCTCCCCATGAACTCCCGCAACTTGGCCCCCGGGTCGGTTTGCGTCACCAGCGCCTCCCCAATGAGAAAGGCCCGGATGCCCGCGGCCTGGTATCTTTCGATCTCGCCCCTGGTCTTCAGGCCCGAGGCGGCCACCAGGGTCACCCCCGGCGGCGCCAGAGGCGCCAGCTCCAAAGGCCGGTCCGGGAACATCCGCAGGGTGCGCAAGTCCCGGGAATTGACGCCGATCACCCTGGCCCCTACGCCCAAGGCGGCAGCCATCTCCCCTGAGGTGTGCACCTCTACCAGGGCCTCCAACCCCAGGGAATGGGTCAAAGACAGCAAGGCCCGGAGCCCTTCCGGGCTGAGGAGGCTGACGATGAGCAGCAGGGCGTCGGCCCCCAGGGCGGCGCTCTGGTAAACCTGAATCTCCTCCAGGATAAAATCCTTGCGCAGGATGGGCAGCCGGATCAGCGGGCGCAGGCTCCGGATGAATTCGGGATCGCCTTTAAAAAAGGAGACCTCGGTGAGCACGGAGATGGCCGCCGCCCCGTTCTCCTGGTAGCTTAAGGCCAGCTCCCGCGGGTCCCAGTGCATGGCAAACCCCCCTTTGCCAGGGGAAGCCCGCTTCACTTCGGCAATGATGGCGGGGCCGGGGCGGCCCTCCAGGGCCCCTTGCAGGCTGAAAAACGCCGCCCGCCGGCCAATGGCCGCCCGGAATTGCTTCATCAGCCCCGCTTCCCGCAAGCGCTGGCTCTCGGCCTTTTTCATTTCGACGATTTTTGCCAGAAAATCCATAATCTTAAACAATCAACTGCCAGCGGTCTCCTGCAGCTTTATCTGGTGGGCAGTGCCCACCCTTACACGGGCTCGCCCTTTCGCCTTTATTGCTGGCTCACCAACCCGGATAGGTGTAGGGCGCGTCTTACGCGCCATTATTGGTGTGAGACGCACCCTACGCCTCACTCCTCAAAGCTCTTGCTCTTAGCTATCAAGTCCTCCAGTTTCGCCAGGGCCTTGCCGGAGCGAATGGTCTGCCGGGCGAGTTCGAGGCCCTGGGGAAAATCCGGGCTCAAACCCGCGGCGATGTATGCCGCGGCGGCGTTCAGGGTTACCATGTCTTCCCGGGGCCCCCCCTCCCCTGCCAGCACGGCGCGCACGATGCGGGCGTTTTCAAAGACGTCGCCGCCCTTGATTTCGGTCAGGTTGGCCCGTTTTAGGCCGAAGTCCTCCGGCGCGATATCATAGGTGCGCACCTTTCCGTCCTTGAGCTGGCTCACCCGGGTGGGACCGACGATGCTGATTTCGTCATAGGAGCCTTCGCCGTAGACCACAAAGGCGCTCTTGCCTCCAAGGTTCCCCAGCACCTGGGCCAGGGGCTCGGTGAGCCGGGCCTCGTAGACCCCCAGCACCTGGACGTTGGCGTTGGCCGGATTGGTGA
>JBEKDQ010000317.1:0-2751 GCA_050014275.1 Desulfobaccales bacterium
CAGCGGGGCTGGCTGGCGGAAATCTTTCGCCAGGATGAGCTCTCTCCGGAGCATCTCCCGATGATGGCCTATATCTCCGTGACCCATCCCGGGGTGGGACGGGGCCCCCATGCCCATCACCTGCAAACCGACCTCTTCTGTTTCCCCGGTCCCGGGAAGTTTCGGGTCACCCTATGGGACCAGCGGCCCGAGAGCCCTGCTTTCGGCTTGCGCCAGGAATTCGTCCTGGGGGAGAATTGCCCGGGCCTCATCATCATTCCACCGGGGGTGGTGCACGGCTATCGGAATCTCAGCGATCGGCCGGGCCTGGTGTGCAACTTCGCCAACCGCCTCTACCGGGGATCGGGCCGCCGGGAGCCCGTGGATGAGATCCGCTTTGAGGACGCCCCCGACTCACCTTTCCGCCTGGAGTGAGGTAAACCTGCGGGGCTGGCATGCCTTTACAAAAATTCCGAAAACCGCAATCAGCAAGCCGAAGACCTGCTTTATGAAATTATTGATCGCCGGCGCCGCCGGCCAGTTGGGACAGTCTTTGCTCCGGGAGGCGGCCGCCAGGAACTGGGAAGCGGTGGGCGCCGACTCGAAGCGGATGGATATCACCGATCCCCGGGAGATCCGGCAGCAGTTGGCCCGGCACCGGCCGGAAGTGGTGGTGAACGCCGCCGCGGCCACCCGGGTGGATGATCTGGAGCAGGATGCCGACCTGGCCTTGAAGGTCAACGGCCTGGGGCCGCGCAACCTGGCGGTGGCCTGCCGGCAACTGGGGTGCAAATTGATTCACCTCTCCAGCGACTATGTCTTTGACGGGGCCAAGGACCGCCCCTACCTGGAATGGGACGCACCCGGCCCCCTGTCGATCTATGGCCGGAGCAAGCTCCTGGGGGAGGAATTGGTGCGGCAGCAGTGCCCCGATCATTTCATCGTTCGCACCGCCTGGCTTTACGGCCTGCCGGGCCCCAACTTCGTCACCGCCATCCTGGGGAAAGGCAGGAGTTTGCCGCCGGGACAGGAGTTAAGAGTAGTGAATGACCAGCGGGGCAGCCCCACCAGCACCCTGGCCCTGGCGCCGCAACTCCTGGCCCTGGCCCAAACCGAGGCCTTCGGCACTTATCACGCCACCTGCCAGGGAGAGACCAGTTGGTACGAGTTTGCCCGTCTGATTTTCAAGACCGCTGGCCTCCGAGTGGCTGTGGCTCCCTGCAGCACTGCCGAATATCCTCTCCCGGCCCGACGCCCGGCCAATTCAGTGCTGGCCAACCGTCTCCTTAAGCTCCAGGACCTGGACCAGATGCCCGACTGGCAGACGGCCTTCCGGGAGTTCTGGGAGATCTTCGGGGAGCGGCTATGAGCGTGGTTCTGGTAACCGGCGGGGCGGGATTCATCGGCGCCAATTTCATCCATTTTCTCCGAAAGCACCGCCCGGACTGGCGCCTCATCAACCTGGATCTCCTTACTTACGCCGGCAATCTAGAGAACCTGGCTGCCCTTTCGGGAGATCCGCACCTCACTTTTGTTAAAGGGGACGTGGCCGACCAGGGCCTGGTGGCCGGGCTGTTCGCCCGGCACCCCATCACCCGGGTGGTGCATTTCGCCGCAGAAACCCACGTGGACCGCTCCATTCTGGACCCCGGGGTCTTCGTGCGCACCAATGTCCTTGGTACTTGCAACCTGTTGGACGCCGCCCGGGAGCATTGGCAAGGGCCGGCGGCCAAGTCCGGGCCCCGGTTTTTGCAAATCAGCACCGATGAGGTTTACGGTTCCCTGGGCCCATATGAGCCGCCGGCGACCGAAGCCTCCGCCTATGCCCCCCGCAGTCCATATGCGGCCTCCAAGGCGGGGGCCGATTTCCTGGCCCGCTCCTACTTCCACACCTACGGACTGCCGGTGCTCATCACCAATTGTACCAATAATTACGGCCCTTACCAGTTTCCGGAGAAGCTCATCCCTTTTTGCCTGAGCCAGGCCCTGGAGGGGAAGCCCATCCCCATCTACGGCCGGGGGGACAACATCCGGGACTGGCTCTTCGTGGAGGATCATTGCCGGGCCCTGCTGCTGGTGCTGGAGCAGGGCGCCCCGGGGGATACTTACAATATCGCCGGAGGACAGGAGAAGCCCAACCTGGAGCTGGTGCGCCTGCTGCTGCGGGTGCTCTCTGAGTTGCGCCCGGAGCTGGGGGACCTGGAACGCCTGATCACCTTTGTCGCCGATCGCCCCGGCCATGATTGGCGCTATGCCCTGGACACCGGGAAAATCGAGGCCCACTTGGGCTGGCGCCCCCAGGCCACCCTGGAGCAGGGTCTCCGGGATACGGTGAGTTGGTATCTGACCCAGGCAGGCTGGCTGGAGCGGGTGCGCACCCGGGCATATCGGGACTTCCTGCGCCAGCAATATGGCGCCGCGGTGGCGGAGGGCGGCGAACAAGGCAAGTTAAAAGGCAAAAGTTAAAATCTTTGCCTGGGTTTGCCTTTTTTTTTACTCCGCGCCCTCCGCGTCTCTGCGGTAAATCCCGACTTTATTTTTCACCGCAGAGGCACAGAGAGCGCGGAGAAACCGATTTTTACTTTTTCCTTTTGCCTTTTCCGGAGCAGCTCGCTATGACTTGCGACCGCGACACCCTTTTTTTTACTCCGCGTCCTCCGCGTCTCTGCGGTGAATCCCGACTTTATTTTTTACCGCAGAGGCGCAGAGAGCACGGAGAAACCGATTTTTACTTTTTCCTCTTGCCTTTTCCGGAGCAGCTCGCTATGACTT
>JBEKDQ010000318.1:0-2750 GCA_050014275.1 Desulfobaccales bacterium
GAATTGAAACGTGACCCAATGTCGGTGAGCACACCTAATTGTCCGGCTCCTTGTGAGACCACGCAGAGAAAACTTCTTCAACCACCGACATTAACCAGCATTTTCAGAGAAAATGACTGATTTTTAACCCCCCTTTGGAAAAGGGGGGTAGGGGGGATTTAATATAACCTCTTGAAATCCCCCTAAATCATCCTTTTTCAACGGGGGACTTAACCATGCCAAATCCAGCCTTCCACTCCTGATATTATTTCCAACTCATTATGAAACACTCCACTATCCTCTTCCGGAAACAGAAAACCGACCTTAAAAAGCCTGGCCGATGGAGAAATTGATATGGTAGTTATCCTTGTGTTCCGAGATGGGGTTCAGGGGAATCCCAATATCGAACCCCACCGGGCCGATGGGAGTCATGTAACGCAATCCCACCCCGGCGGCATATTTTAGCTGCCCCAGGTCGAAGTCAGGGATATTAAAGAAGACGTTGCCGAAATCCATGAAGGCTACCCCCCGGATTTCCTTGTAAATGGGAATGCGGGCCTCCAGGCTCCCATCCATCAGGGCCTCGCCCCCCAGGGGTTGCCCGCTGAGGTTCCGCGGTCCCAGGTAATCCAGGCGATACCCCCGGACGCTATCATAGCCGCCGGCAAAGAAGCGGTAGAAGATGGGAATCTGCTCGGTACCCTGGATGGGCTGGATGAAACCGAACCTGAGGCGCCCCGCCAGGATGAAGTTGGTGCCGTCCCACGGGGCATAGTAGTGGCGACCCTCCACCACATTGCGGATAAACTCCAGGTTGGATCCCAGGAAATTCGGGGCAAACTCCCCGGTCCAGGCCAGCAGTCCCCCCCGGTGCGGGTCTACCGGATTATCCGTGGTCTCCCGGCGCAGGCCCAGGAGAAGCATGGAGGCCCGGTAGAGCTCTTCGGTGCTGGTCTTGGTGAGGATGGCCAGGGTCTCATCGGGGATATCGAAGGGCCGGGCGAATTCCAAGCCGTGGCCCACATAGGCCCGGAGATTCCAGGGCAGGTCTCGTTCCAGGCGCTCCTGGGTAAAAAAGGACTTGTCGTTAAACCCCGGGAGATAACGGAGGACATAGCCGCCCTGCAAGACCAGGTCGTAGCGGCTGGCCCAGAGTTGGGGATTGGTAAAGGTACTCACCACCCGATCTTCGATGCTGGAGTACTTGCCTTCCAGGTCCAGAGTGCGGCCGCCTCCGCCGAGATTACGGAAGCGCAGGCCCAACTTGGCTCGGAACTGGTCTTCATCGCCGTAACCCACGCCCGCTTTGAAGGAGTGCCGCTTCCTTTCCTTGACTACCACCTCCATGGGAATCCGGCGTTCCTTTTCCTTGCCGGTTTCCGGGTTGATGCTGACGGTTTGAAACAGGTCCAGACCGTAAAGCTTTCGCTGGCTTTCGTAAATCTTTTTGAAAGAAAAGACATCTCCGGGCTTGAAGGTGAGTTGCCGCAGGATCAGGTAGTCGGGGGTCTCGCTGTTGCCGGTGATGCTGATGTCGCCGAAATAGCCCAGGGTGCCGGCATTAACCGTGACCTCGATCCTGGCGGTATTTTTCTCTGGGTCCAGCAGGACCTTGCCCTCCACCGCGGTGTGGGGATAGCCGTTGTCCAGCAGATAGTCCAGGTACAGGCGCTTCAGGGCCTCGTAACCGTCCGCCGAGAAGCGGTCCCCGGGCTTCAAGGGCCACTGCTTTTTTAAGGAGGAGAGGTCCACCGGAGGAGTGGCAGGGGCCACCTGGACCTCCTCGGCGACTACCTGGACGTAGGGGCCTTCGGTGATATGCAGCGTAACCGTCACCTGATGGTCTTTGCTTTCGATTTTGGGGACGATCTCGGTGTGGTAAAAACCCTGGCCCTGGTAGTAGGCCTTTAAGCGCAGCAGGTCTCCTTCCAGTTCCTCCTCTTTAAAGGCAGGGCGCTTCACCCATGGCAAGCGGATCAGAGGAGGGCGTGGCATGGTCATTTCGGCCAGGAGCTTTTTCTTATGGACAATCTTGGCCCCGATGATCTTCAGGGAGCGCAGCACTCGTCCTTGGGGTTCGGCGGCAGGCGGGGGCTCGGCTGCCCCGGCGCCTTTCTGGGGCGCCAGGAGCAGGACCAGACAAATCACGATCAGCAGAGGCCTTCCCAGCCGCGGCCACCGGGTTTCGGGCCCCGGAGGCTGGGACGGCGCCTGCCCCAGGTTATTTACCATGCCTCGATGCACCGTTCCGTCTCCGGGGGTTAAATCCAGATAGCGGCGGCGGCGGCCCCTGGAATTGCCGGTGGGGAGCAGGTGGAATCGCCGGCCCCTCATCCCGGCTTGGTTCCCCGGGGTGGGGCCATTTCCGGAAAGAGCGGCCGCGGTCGCGGCGGCCGGCGTAGATCCGCCGCGGCCGACTGCCGCGTCAGCAGGTCCGCCGGCAGCAGCCGCACCCAGGGAGAAAGCTCACTGGGGCGTTGCCGGCCCCTAAGGGTGCGCTGCCGGGCCCAGGTCAGGAAGATCTGGCGGGAAGCCCGGGTGAGACCCACGTAGAAGAGGCGGCGTTCCTCGTCCGGGTCGGCGGCCAACTCCCCTGGCGGTTCCCAGGGGATGAGGCCCTCTTCGCAGCCGGCGATGAAGACGTAAGGGAACTCCAGCCCCTTGGCGGCGTGCAGGCTGAGGAGCTTCACCCGTTCCGCGGCCAAATCCAGGCCGTCCCAATCCGGGCCCACCCCTTCCCGGAGCTGCTGGCAGGGGATGCCGGCCTCCTG
>JBEKDQ010000319.1:0-2747 GCA_050014275.1 Desulfobaccales bacterium
GAACTTTTCAATAAAGATGGCCACCACCCCCGCCTCACCCAGGCCGTTCTGCCGGGGCCCATAGACGTTGGCGTAGCGCAGGGAGATGGGGGTGATTTCGTATTCCCGCTGATAAAAGTGGAGGTAGTGTTCCACCGCCAGCTTGGCAACCCCATAGGGGCATTCCGGCAGGGCCCGGTCTTCCTCCCGGGCCGGCAGCGGGGCCTGATCTCCATAGATGGCGCCGCCGGTGGAGGCGAAGAGGATTTTCTCCATCCCTACCCGGGCCGCGGCCTGGAAGAGGTTCAGCGACCCCAGGATGTTCTCCCGGGCGTCCATTACCGGGTCCTCCACCGAGAGGCGCACGCTCAACTGGGCGGCGTGGTGCGCCAACACCTGGGGCCGCCAGCGGCTAATGAGGTCGAAGGTCTCCTGGGATTGGATATCGTACGGGTAGAATTGGGCCCCCGCCGGCACCTGCTCCCGCCGGCCGCTGCTGAGATTGTCCACCACCGCGACTTCATGGCCCTGCCTGAGAAAGGCCTCAGCCAGATGGGAGCCGATGAATCCAGCCCCGCCCGTGAGCAAAATCTTTTTTGGTCCCGGCATCCTCGATTACCTCGCCTTCATCATATCTGATCCGGAGCCGCCAAGGCAATCTTTCAAGCCGGCCTCAGATTGGTTTTTCAAATGAGGAGAATGAATAATATCCTTGGGCCGCGGAAATCCTGCTTGACTATTACGTTTTTAACCCCTAAGGTAAAAAATGGTTGATTTCAAAAAGGAGGGGGAGCCATGTATGCACGGGCCCGTTTAGGCGGCCTGATCTTGGGTCTGGTGATCCTGCTGGCGCCAGCGGCGTCGACAAAAGCCGCAGAGCCGGCAAAAGGTGCGGAGCCGGTGCTGGATCTGCCTCAACTGGAGGCAATGGCCCTAAAATATAGTCCGATGGTCAAGGCCAGCCGCAGTGAGGTCAAGTTTGCCGAGGAACAGAAGAATGAGGCCCATGCCTACCGCTGGCCCCAACTGGACTACACCGCTACCACCGGGGTGGTGCCCGACGCCAAACTGGGAGAGATCCTTACGGTGCCGAGTCGCATCTTCTATCCCGACCCCATAGACAAGATTCGCGGGGTCAATATCTTCGGCCACCTGGATTTTAGTGTGATCCAGCCCCTATACACCTTCGGCAAGATCGCTTTCCGGGAGGAGGCCGCCGCCCACTACGTCAAGGTGAAGGAAGAAGCAGTGGCGGCCCAACAGGGGGAGATCGTCGTCCTGGTCTCCCAGGCTTACTATGGCCTGATCCTGGCGGATCAGGGTAAAGAGGCGGTGAAGGAGGCCCGCTCTTACCTGAGCGACACCCGCCAGCGCGTCGACCGGCTCATCGCCATGAACTCCCCCAATGCCAAGGAAACCGATCGATACCGCGTAGCCGCCTATGAAGGGGCCTTGGAAAAATCCAGCGCCGAAGCGGAGGAGGGCTCCAGGACGGCCTATCGAGCCTTGAAGGCCCTCATCGGCTATGGCGAGGGCCAGGATTTCAAGGTTCCCCAGGACCTGCCCGCACCCAGCGCCCCTGCCGGCACCCTGGATACCTATATCCAAACCTCCCTGGAACTGCGCCCGGAATTCAGGGAGTTAAAAGAGGGGCTGGCGGCCCGGCAACTCCTGGTGGACGCCGCCAAGGCCGACCGCCTGCCCTCCTTCTTCTTTGCGGTGGTGGGCCAACTGGCCGGCGCCCCGGGTCGCCGCTATAACCCGGACCCCTATGTCACCGATTATTTCAACGACAATGGGGCCTTGCCCATGCTGGGGGCCAAATGGCACTTCGACTTCGGCATCTTGAAGGCCAAGATCGGCGAGGCTAAGGCGGAACTGGAGCAGTTGCAGGAAGATCAAAGGACTGCCCTGATGGGCATCCCGGTGGAAGTGGCTAAAAACTACGGGGACGTGCGGCAATATTACCAGTCTTCGGTGGGCATGGAAAAGGCCTACGTCAACTCCCGGCGCTGGCTGGTCACCTCCCTCAGCAATTTTGACATGGGCCTGGGCAAGATGGATGACATCTTTCAGGCCTTTGAACGGTACGGGGTCTTCCGGGGTGACTACCTGATGGCCCTTTATCAGTACAACCTGTCGGTGGCCAAACTGGACAAAGCCACCGGGGCCTACCGCAGGAAGCTGCCGGCCGAGGGTCCCGCCATCAAACCAGCGAGCTACCCGGCCCCCAGATAAGGGTTTATCCAATGGCGCCGGCTGGGAGCCTTAATGGCGCGGCGGGTTTAATAATGGCGCGTAAGACGCGCCCTACGCCTGCCCCGGGCATTGGGGGCGTGTCCTGCATGGCGCCTGAGGTCCGGCGGCCACGGGCCGCCCTATAATCCGCCGTTAGGGCGACAGTGGCACAGGCTTCCAGCCTGTGATGGACTCGCCCTGGCGCATATATCTCAACCCCCCGTAAAAAAAAGGCGCCTGGGGCGCTCTTACACGCCTTACGGCTATGAATTTAGATAATGCAGGGCTACCGCGGGCTAAACCTTCACCGGCCGATGAAGAACAGGCGGGCGTAGACCAGCAACGGGGCGCTGAACAGAATGCTGTCCAGGCGGTCCAACATCCCGCCGTGGCCGGGGAGCAGTTTGGAGGCATCCTTCACCTGGGCCTGGCGCTTCAGCATTGATTCGAACAGGTCCCCCAAGAGGCCCGCCACCGCCAGGACCACGGCCAGGGCGGCCAGGGCCGGCCCCCCCATCCCCGGGAGCAAC
>JBEKDQ010000320.1:0-2734 GCA_050014275.1 Desulfobaccales bacterium
GCGCCGGCGGAGGTGGTGCGCCTGGCCAGGGAAGGGGGCCTCAAGGCCCTGGCCCTCACCGACCACGACACGATTGACGGCCTGGCCGAGGCGGTGGCCGCGGGCGCCGCCTATGGGGTGGAGGTCATCCCCGGGGTCGAGGTGAGCGCCCGCTATCCCGGCGGCACCATGCATATCCTGGGTCTGGGCATCGAATATGGCAACGGGCATCTGGGCGAACGTTTGGCGGTCTTACAAAAAGCCCGGATCGACCGCAATCCCCAGATCATCGCCAAGTTGAACGCCCTGGGGCTCCCCATTACCCTGGAGCAGGTGGCGAAGATATCCGGCCAGGGCCAGATGGGCCGGCCCCACATCGCCCGGGCTCTGATGGAGGCCGGCTATGTAAGGTCCATCCAGGAGGCCTTCGATCTCTACCTGCGCTACCAGGGCAAGGCCTACGTCCCCAAGTTCCGCTTCCCCCCGGAGCAGGCCATCGCCATGATTCGGGAGGTCCAGGGAGTCCCGGTTCTGGCCCACCCCTTTACCCTGGGGTTGGGCTCCGCCCGGGCGCTGAAAAATACCCTGGAGGAATTAATGGCCCTGGGCCTGGCCGGTATCGAGGCCATCTATGCGGAGCATACCCCGGAGCAGGAAGCCCTCTACCTGCGGCTGGCGCGGGAGCTGGGGCTGCTGGTCAGCGGGGGCTCCGACTTCCACGGGGACAACAAGCCGGAGATCGTCCTGGGGAGCATGCCCGGCCAGGAGCGGCTCACCTATCGGCTGCTTACGGCCATGAAGGCCTGGCGCCGCCGGGAATACCACTTGGCATAAAAGGGTTCCAGGTCAAATCTGCCGCGGCAAGTTATCTGGGCGGGACAATCCGATAGAAGCCATGAAGGCCGGGGGCCGGAAGGCCCGCGGGAGTTGTGGCTTTTTTTTTGGCCTGGATGGAGGAGGAGCGGATGGAGGCAAGCCGATGGGTGCAGCTATGGTTTTTGGCCGCTATCCAGGCGGGAATCTTCCCCGGCAAGGCCGCGGCCCGTTTTTATGCCTATTGGCCTGGGAGGAGAGCTGCTATGAGTAGCACAGGTTTAAAACCTGTGCCACCGAAACTATTTTTATGCCTACTGGCCCCAGGAGGAGGGCCTGTTCAGGAGGCCGGGGTCTGGGGCGGGGGCGTCGGCGCCTCCCCTCCTTCCTTCAGGTGGTGGCCGCAATGGGGACAATAGGCGAAATCCGGCCCCAGTTCCCGGGAGCACCTGGGGCAGGTGAAGGTTGGCGGGATCGGCGGCGGCTGCCAGGGAGCGGGCTGGTTGACGCCGGGCTGACCCGGCGGTGGTATGAGATCGGGATAGGAGGTCTGGCACTGCCGGCTTAACTCCGAGCTGGCCTCACGCAACTTGGCGATCAGGGACCCCAGTTTGGCGGCATATTCCGGCAGTTTTTGGGGTCCGAAGAGGATGAAGGCCAGCACCAAAAGGATGATCAGCGTTTCAAAATCTATTCCCATCTTGCTACCCGGAAAATTAAGCCTTGGTTATGCGGTTGCCGCAATGGGGACAGAAGGCGAACTCCCCCGGGAGATCCTTGTGGCATTGGGGACAGGTGGCGCCGGGCGCCGCGGGCCCGCCAGGAATCTCGTTCCTGGGAGGCACCGAATTGGGGTCATCATGGGCCGTCTTAAAACTCCGGATGGCCTTGCCGATACTTTCTCCCAGCTCCGGTAAACGCCGGGGGCCGAAAAGCAGCAGGGCGATGACCAGGATGATGAGCAGGGTGGAAAAATTATAGCCGAACATGGGGCGGCCTCTCTAGACCCAAAAATTTGGTGAAGTTAATTTAATTATAAGCAAAAATTAACCGAAATGGCAAGGGACGGAGACATCCCAGGAAAAAATGGAACGTGGTGGCCACCAGCTAGATCACCCGGAAGGCCATCTACTCAAGGGGTTTCAAAAACTAATGGTAGCCGCAGGCTTTGGCCTGTAGGGGCGCACCCAATCACAGGCTGGAAGCCTGTGCCACTCTGCGCCCTCAAACCGGCGGACACATGGGTCCGCCCCTACAATCTGAAGCTTGCGGCTATATTTAAAAGCCTAAAGATGAAGGACATTTTTTATTAAAGGAAAATCTGAGACATGACACTAACCACTAACCACCGGATCCTGCTATGACTGCCACCTTATTCACGCCGCCGCCACCCCTGGCGGCGCGCCTGCGTCCCCGGAGCTTGGAGGAATTTGTGGGCCAGCAGCATCTGGTGGGGCCCGGGCGTCTTTTGTGGCGGGCTCTGAAGGCCGGCCGCCTCTTCTCCTCCATGATTTTCTGGGGCCCGCCGGGAAGTGGCAAGACTACCCTGGCGAAGGTTATGGCCCGCAGTCTGGACGCCCAGTTCGCCAGCCTCAGCGCGGTGATGGCCGGGGTGGCGGACCTGCGCCGGGTGGTGGAAGAGGCCCGCCGCTGGCAGGAGCAGGGCCGCCGCACCATCCTGCTCATCGACGAAATCCACCGCTTCAACAAGGCCCAGCAGGACGCCTTGCTGCCCCACGTGGAGGAGGGGCTTCTCACCCTCATCGGCGCCACTACGGAGAATCCTTATTTCGAGATCATCGGGCCGCTGCTATCCCGGGCCCGGGTCTTCATCTTTGAGCCTCTTCAGGAGGTTGAGATTCTCGCCCTCCTGCGCCGGGCCCTGGCGGACCGGGAACAGGGATTAGGGGCCATGGCGTTGACGGTGACCGAAGAGGCCCTG
>JBEKDQ010000321.1:0-2728 GCA_050014275.1 Desulfobaccales bacterium
CGGCAGGACGATCCGATCCGGCTTGAACCGCATCTCAAAGGGAGGAGAAATCCGCAGGGCGAATTCCAGGAGGATCAAGGAGAAGAACAGCCCCAGGAGCACCAGGAGAGAGTTTTTCAGGAATCCGTTAATTTTAGCCATTAAATAAAGATATGTTCAGGAGCCCCATAGCGAGCCCATGCGGCAGCAGGTCCGTGATTTTGCCGTTTTCCGTGCAAGGCAAAGGCCATAGGGGCGGACCCAGGTGTCCGCCCATGTAGGGGGGGTGGGCACTGCCCACCGGCATCACCGCAAAAGATTGCCCATTGGTATTTCCACGGCCCAGCCAGAGAATAAGAGGACATGAAATGACTGCTCACCGCTCAACTAAAAAAACCCAACTCACTAAAAACTCACAAACTCAGCCCCTCGATCCGGTCCCAGCCCCACAGGTGCAGGAGCAGGAAGAGGGTCAGGCAACCGGCGGCCGCGCTGAGGGCCAAATAGTCCCGGGGCTGCAGGCGAATCTCCAGGAGGAAGGTGCGGCGGGGGCTCATCTGGAAGCCCCGGGCCTCCAGGGCCCAGGCCATGGTCTGGCTGCGGCGCAGGGTCAGGAGAAAGATAGGCACCAGTAAGGGCAGGTGGCGCCGCAACCGCTCCAGGAGACTGCCCTGCTCCCAGACCAGACCCCGGGCTTCCTGGGCCTGCTTCACCCGGTTGACGGTGGCGAAGATCTCCGGGACCCAGCGCAGGGCCAGGGCAAAGGCAAAGGCCATGGGATATGGCAACCGCAGCCTGGCCAGCCCCACAAACAGCTCCTCCACCGGGGTGGTGGCCAGGAGGGTCAGGCCGGCCACCATCATGCTCGCCAGTTTGAGAAAATTGGAGGCGCCGAAGGCCAGGGATTCCCGACTGACCCGCCAGAACAGGTGGCTGGGGCCCTGGGCCAAAAAAGACCAGAGCCCCAGACTGAACAGGGCCAGGGGCGCCAGCAGCCAACGGAACGGTTTGAGGGCCGGCCAGGCCCGGGCCAGGGTCAGGTGCAGCAACACCGCGGCCGCACCCAGGGCCACCACCGCCGGCCGCTGGGGCAGCAGCATCACGACAAAGCTTATCAGCAGCAGGGCCAGCTTGGTCCGGGGATCCAGACGCCGGATGAGCCGGCCGGGGGCGCGGGTGGCTGCATTATTTCCTTGCATCGTGGTCTTACTTTTCCGAGAATACAACTTTAATCTTTTATTATACCAAACCTTTTCCCAAGGAAACGCCTGATGGTTAACCAACTGGTGCTGGCCTTGATCCTGCTGGACGTGGGGCTCAATGTCTTAGGGCAGCTCTCTTTGAAATTTGGCATGTCCCAGGTGGGCAACTTTGCCCTGTCCCTGAGCGCCCTGCCGCCGGTGTTTGTCCGGGCGGCCTTCAATCCCTTCATCCTCCTCGGCATGGTATGCTATGGTCTGGGCTTCCTGGTCTGGCTGGTGGTCCTGGCCAGGGCGGAGGTGAGTTACGCTTACCCCCTCATCAGCCTGGGCTACGTCTTCACCGCCATCCTGGGCCGGGTGCTCTTCGGAGAAGCGGTAACCATCACCCGCATGACCGGCATCCTGGTCATCTGCCTGGGCGTCTTTCTGGTGGCCCGCAGTTGAGGCCACCGACGGCTAACCAGCCGCTCCCGCCCCATATTTAGACCTGTTTTCTGTTTTCTGTTTTCTGTTTTCTGTCTCTGCTAAAGCGCCTTTGACTTTGATTTTGCCTCTGACTTTACAGAAAACAGACAACAGAAAACTGCCTTTAGCGCGCCGGTCCGGCCCCCAGCACTCGAGCCAGTTCCCGGGTCCGGGCCAGGGTCTCCTTAAGGTCGAAGGTGAGGAGCCGGCGATCCTGGACCACCACCTGGCCGTGAACCACCACAGTCTGGACATCGCCCCCACCCGCGGCATAGACCAGATGGGAATAGGGGTCGTACAGCGGCGTCAGGTGGGGCTGATCCAGATCCAGGACCACCAGGTCCGCCATCATCCCGGGGCTGAGGGCCCCCACCCGGCCTCCCAGGCCCAGAACCCGGGCGCTGCCCCGGGTAGCCAGATCCAGGGCGGCGGTGGCCGGCAGCACGGTGGGGTCCAGGTAGCGCAGCTTCTGGAGCTTGGCGGCGCTGTCCATCTCCTGGATCAGGTCCAGGTTGTTGTTGGAGGCGCAGCCGTCGGTCCCCAGACCCACGGGCACCCCGCGCCTTAAGAGGTCCACCACCGGGGCGAGGCCCGAGGCCAGCTTCATGTTGCTCTCCGGGCAATGGGCCACTCCGGCGCCGGCATCGGCCAGCAGTTCCTGATCCGCCTCGGTCAAGACCACCGCGTGGTCGGCCAGCAACCGCTGGCTGAGCAAACCCAGGCGGTGCAGGTGGGCCACCGGGGTGGCGCCGTAACGCGCCTGGCAGTCCTTAACCTCCCGGTCAGTCTCGGCCAGGTGGATAATCAAGCGGCGATCATAGCTCGCAGCCAGTTGGCCGCATTGCTGCAGCAACTCCGGGGAGCAGGTATAGACCGCATGGGGCTCGATGGCGACGCTCACCCGGGGGTGATCCCCCCAGGCGCGGCACAGCTCCTCGCTGAAGGCCAGGCCCGCGGCCGCCGGCCCGTAGTTGGGGGAGGGAAAGTCGTAGAGCACCTCCCCCACCACCGCCCGGATGCCGGTTTCCGCCGCGGCCCGGGCCACCGCATCGGCGAACAGGTACATATCGCAGAAGGTGGTG
>JBEKDQ010000322.1:0-2726 GCA_050014275.1 Desulfobaccales bacterium
TTACGGGTGAGCTGAAGGCTCATGAGCGACTGTTCCGAAAAGTTCGTAGAAAGTGGTGGCACAGATGTCCCGCCTGAGCATCAGATGCGGCAATTACTGCGGCCCGCCCCACCAAATTTTTCATCGTTTCGGGTGAGCCCAGGGCTCATGAATTACTGCTTGGGAACGGAAATTTCTTGACCAAGCTCTGCTTGGGCAACGTCTTATAATAGGATGATAATTTTTATTAATAATCATTGCCAGGCGGCGCCTGGCGTAAAAATGGATTCCCACGCGAGAGCTTGGGAACCAAAAAAATATGCCTCTCGTTCCCAAGCTGAGTACATGATTTCTTAAATACGGCAACGTTTCTTGGCGCCCCCCTCAGCCCTCATCTCTCTCCCCCGGCGGGGGGGGGAGAGGGCGTATTGCAGGAGTTCATTCTTTATCCCCTCTCCCCCAATGGGGGACGACACCGGGTGAGGGGTAATTAATCACTTGCTCCCTGCCATTAATAAATACGTTATCGGATTTATGAAATCGGGTACTGAGCCTGGGAACGCCCATTTACCCGCCAAGTTAACCTTGGCAATCATTGTTCCCAAGTACAACTTGGGAACGAGTTGAAAAAAATACCCCTAAAGATTCCTGTCAATGATGACGCTCATCGTGCCTCTTTTTCGGTTCCAGAGTGGAGGCCCAGAAGCAGAGGCCGCAGACAGCCAGGATGGCCCCCACGCTCACCGGGGCGCTGCCGGAGAAGATGGCGACAGCCAGACAGGCGAAGACCAGAAACACCAGCAGGGCCTGTTTCTTGCGATAACCCTGATTGCTTTCCGCCATATGTCAAAACCTCCTTGGAGATGAATCGGATTATACGCCGGATGCCGGCAATATCCAGAAAGATCTCATCCCTGGCCTTCAGCAAAGCTGATGGCCTGCCCGATCCGGCGCAGGGTCTCCGGCTTTCCCAGGATATTGCTGATCTCATAGAGCCCGGGGCTGGCGGTGCGGCCGGTAAGGGCCAGGCGCACCGGCTGGGCCAGGTTGGCCATCTTCAGGCCGGTCTCCGCCGCCAGATCTTGAAAGAGCTGGTTCAAGGCGGGCTCGGAAAACTCCGGCAGCCTGTCCAGGCGCCGGGCCACCTCTCGCAAAGCCGGCAGGGTCTCCGGGGTCAAAAACCTTTTGGCCCCCTTCTCTTCATAAGGGCGGGGATCCTGAAAATAGAAACGGGCCGCCTCAGCCATCTCTACGAGGGTGCGGCAACGGGCCCCCAGGGTGGCAGCCACCCGGGCCAGGTATTCCTGATCCGGCAACTCAATGCCCAGCCTTGTCAGAAAAGGAGCCAGTTCCTGGGCCAGCCGGAGGGGGCTTAAGGCCATCAGATGCCGGCTGTTGATCCACAAGAGCTTTTCTTCGTCGAATACTCCCGGGGAGGTGGTGGCCTGCTCCAGACTGAAGTATTGGATGAGCTCTTCCCGGGTGAAGATCTCCTGATCCCCGTGGGACCAGCCGAGGCGAGCCAGGTAGTTCATCAGGGCCTGGGGCAGGAAGCCTTGCCGCCGGTACTCCAGGACCGATCTGGCGCCCCGGCGTTTGGAGAGCTTGCCCCGGTCCGGGGCCAGCAACAGGGGCATGTGCGCAAAGCGGGGAAGGTCAGCCTCCAAGGCCTGGTAAATGAGGATCTGCCGGGGGGTGTTGGGAATGTGGTCCTCACCCCGGATGACGTCGGTAATCCTCATGCTGATGTCATCCACCACCACCGCGAAATTATAAGTGGGGATGCCATCGCCCCGCAGGACTACCAGGTCATCGAGTTCCTGGTTGTCGAAGGCGATGGAGCCTTTGATCAGGTCGTCCCAGCGGGTTACGCCGGTGTCGGGCCCCCGGAAGCGCACCACGGTATGGGGCCCGGGCCTGAGGCCCCGATTACGGCAGCGGCCGTCGTACTTGGGCTTGCCACCCCGGGCCAGGGCCGCCTCTCGACGCGCCCTCAGGTCTTCCGGGGAGCAATCGCAATAATAGGCTGCCCCCCGGGCCAGCAGGCGGTCGATATATTCCCGATAGATGGACAGGCGCTCCGACTGGCGAAAGGGGCCTTCATCCCAATCCAGCCCCAGCCACGCCAGGGCCTCCAGGATTTCCTGGACGAATTCCTCCTTGGAACGCTCCTTATCGGTGTCCTCGATGCGCAGGATAAAGGCGCCGACGCTATGGCGGGCGATAAGCCAGTTGAACAAGGCGGTATGGGCCCCGCCCAGGTGCAGGGAACCGGTGGGGCTGGGAGAGAAACGCGTCCGCACTTCCGGCATCTCTGACAAAATAGACAAATTCGGCAAAACTCCTTTCTTAGTAATTGCCATGAAAAAGCAGAAATAGAGGCGTTAGCATCTACTCCGGATTTCAATGACCGTCACCCTTGGAGGTACAGAGACGCTGCTTTTTTATCATAACTTCCCCGCCTGGGCCAGGGGCAATATTTTCTATCTTTGCCTTGAAAAGTTTCTGAGTATTTGGGATACCCCACCCTCTGGTTGCCGGTTCCCGCGCCGCCGAGGGCGGCGGCGCTACATTTTCATGATTTACGGGTGAGCTGAAGGCTCATGAGCGACTGCTTCGAAAAGTTCCTCAGTATGTGGGATACCTACCCTTTGGCAGCCGGTTCCCGCGCCGCCGGGGGCGACGGCGCGACATTTTCATGATTTACGGGTGGGCCGAAGGCCCATGAATGACTGCCTTGAAAAGTT
>JBEKDQ010000323.1:0-2718 GCA_050014275.1 Desulfobaccales bacterium
ATGACGTTGTGTCCCCCCGGGGCCGGCCCCCCGGAGAGGACGATCCCCAGGCGCAGGGGCTCCCTCCGGGGTCTGCCGCCGGGGATGATCTCCAATAACGGATTTTGGCTGACGAAGGGCAGTTGCTCCTGGGCCACCTTGAGGACTTCCAAGCCACCGCCTTCAAGGGGGCGGGTAATCCCCCCCCCTGCCAGGGCCGGGCATCGGCCCGGCTGATAGGCCCGCCGCTCCTTCTGGAACCCGGTTTCGGTGGCCAGCAAATCCTCTATTTGCCTGGGCGCCGAAATCTCGGTCTGGAGGGTTCCCTCCATCTTGGTCTCCTTCTCCATTAGTTCATCAATTCCTTCAAGCGGCGGACATTCCCGGCGAGGTCACTGCTGCCGAAGATGCCGGAGCCTGAGACCAGGACGTCGGCCCCTGCGGCCACCAGGTCGGCTACCGTGTCGGTGTGCACCCCGCCGTCCACTTCGATGAGTACCTGCAGGGCCTCGGCGTCAATCCACTCTCTGAGCAGCCGCACCTTGGGCAAGACCCCCCGGATGAATTTCTGCCCGGAGAATCCGGGGTTCACCGTCATCAAGAGAACCATGTCCACCTCCTTGAGGACGTAATCCAGCCAATTGAGGGGAGTGGCCGGATTCAGGGTGGCGGTGGCCTTGGCCCCCAATTCCTTGATCTGTTTGAGCAAGCGCTCCAGGTGATGGGTGGCTTCCACGTGAATCCCCAGCCAGTCTGCCCCCGCCTCCACGAAGCGTTCCAGATAGAGTTGGGGGTTGTCGATCATCAGGTGGACGTCCAGGGGCAGGGAAGTGGCCTTGCGGATGGCCCGCACCACATCCGGGCCGATGGTGAGGTTAGGGACGAAATGCCCGTCCATGACGTCCACGTGAATCCAGTCCACCCCGGCCTGCTCCGCCAGCCAAACCTGTTCCGCCAGGCGGCCGAAATCCGCGGATAAGATAGACGCCGAAAGTTTTCTCATGTACCTGCCAACCTTCCTGAGCCGAAGACCCATCGGCTCCTCTCGCTACCATACCCCCGGTCCGGGAGAAAAATCAAGGGCCGACTTAAGAGGTTTTTCGGTTTTCGGTTCTCGATAAAAAAAATACTGAGTTAACCGTTTAACCTGAGAGGGTCTTGTAAAAGTCAGGTTAAACCGGTTAAGTCGTTTTTTCCCCCTCTCCACGGGGAGAGGGGTTTGGGGCAGGAGGGGCGTCAAACTATTGGATAATGCGGAACTACTTTCCCCACCCCCTCCCGGTGTCGCCCCCCTCAAGGGGGAGGGAACAAGTCAATGACGTTGATTTCGCTATTGAATATGATTTTTCAAGAGGCTCCTGCCTCAACCTGGCCGCGGAGATATTCCTGGCTCAAGGCCCCGGCCGCGGCCCTATCCAGGAGCCAATGCAGCGTTCCCGGTTGCGGGTTAATGAGCTGGGCCGGCAGGCGCCCGGGGTCCCGGGGACCCTGGATCACTTCCCGGACCACCGCCGCCTTGGAGGCCCCCGCCACCAGGAAGACCACCGCGGCGGCACCATTGATGAAGGCCCCGGTGAAGGTTAGACGGTACATCTCCTGCTGGGCCACGTAGACCTCCGCCACCCAGCGCTCCGACTCGGTGAGCACTGAAGTCCCGGGAAACAGGGAGGCGGTGTGGCCGTTTTCCCCCAAACCCAGCAGGATGAGGTCGAAGCAGGACGAACCAGGGGTGGAAAAGGCGAAAAACTCCCGGAGCAGCGCTTCATAGCGCCGGGCGCCCTCCCGGGGAGAGGGGCGGCAGTCCATGGGATGCACCTGGCCTGCGGGGACGGGCACCTGCCGGAGCAGCGCCTCCCGGGCCAGGTGGGCATTGCTCCGGGGATCGTCTTCGGCGACGCAGCGCTCATCCCCCCAGAAGATGTGGGCCCGGGCCCAGTCCACCTGCTCCCGGTAGGGGGCGGTGGCCAGCAACTCATAAGTGCGCCGGGGAGTGGCGCCCCCCGACAGGGCGACGCTGAAGCGGCCCCGGGGCGCCACCGCCTGCCGGGCGATGCTGACCAGTAACTCCGCCGCTCCCCGGCTCAAGGCTTCCGGATCATCGAAGATGTGGATCAAGTTTTCCCCTGGTTGGTAAACTATGATTTTTTTTGGGTTTTTGGTTTTTTTTGTTTTTTTGTAAGAGCCGCCCTCGGCTGTCAAATACCCATCTAGTGTCATACTTCAGAAATACCTTTTAAAAATATCGACATGCTCTGGTAGCCGCAGGCTTTAGCCTGCGCTAATTTTATTAAGGATTTTCGCAAGCTTAAGCTTGTGGCTACACTTTAAAGGGCAAAAGATGAAGAACATTTTTTATTAAAGGAAAATCTGAGACATGACACTAGTGTAGTGTCTCAGAAAAACCTTAATAAAGAAAACCCGCTTTATTCCCTCCCCCTTGAGGGGGCGACGCCGGGTAGGGGTGATATTTGTTCTGTTATCTCCAAACGTTGTCACCCTCCCCCCAACCCCCCTCCCCTCTCAGGGAGGGGGAGTTTTGGGGCCAAGAGATATTAAAGATTTTCCCGAGACACGATACTAGTGGTCTGTTCCATTGAAAATGGCTGATTTTTAACCCCCCATTGGAAAAGGAGGGTAGGGGCAGTAGTGTCCGGCAACAAAATTGCATGGGGAAGATTACGATATCAACATATTATGCCGATGCTCACTAAATCCCCTCTCCCCTGCGAGGGGACGACA
>JBEKDQ010000324.1:0-2717 GCA_050014275.1 Desulfobaccales bacterium
CCGACGAGGAACAGACGCATTACCGGGATTACCTCCATTCCCGCACCGAAGCCACCACCAACATTGGGGACCTGATTCGGGAAACCCTGGAAGAGAAGCAGACCAAAGATAACGGGTAAGAGCCAAGACGATGAAATCACAGTCCCTGTTGAACGGCATCCTGATCGCCGTCCTGGCGGTCCTCTTTCTGGTGGGCGCCACCGTCCTCGCCTCTCAATTTCTGGGGAAAGGCGCCGGGTTGACCTGGGGGACCAGCGGGGGGAAGGTGGGCGTGGTGGAAATCAAGGGGATCATCTCCGATTCCCGGACCACCCTTAAACAACTGGATGACTTCAGGGATGACCCGCGCATCAAGGCCATTGTCCTGCGCATCAACTCTCCGGGAGGTTCGGTGGGCCCCTCCCAGGAAATTCTCCGGGAAGTGGAGAAAATCCGCAAGAAGAAAAAGGTGGTGGCCTCCCTGGGAACCCTGGCCGCCTCGGGAGCCTACTATATCGCCTGCGGCGCCGACCTCATCATGGCCAATAAAGGCACCGCCACCGGCAGCATCGGGGTGATCATGGAGTTCGCCAACGTCGAGGGCCTCACCAAGAAGATCGGCCTGGATTTCTTCACCCTGAAATCCGGGCGCTACAAGGATGTGGGGTCCCCCTTCCGGCCTATGACCCCGGAAGAAAAAGAATATATGCAGCACCTGCTGGATAACATCTACCAGCAGTTTTTAAGCGACGTGGCCCGCAATCGCAAGATTCCCCTGGAGAAGCTGAGGCCCCTGGCGGAAGGCCGAATCTACACCGGGGAGGAGGCCATGGAGTTGGGCCTGGTGGATGTGTTCGGCAACCCTGAGGACGCCATCGAGCAAGCCGGACGCCTGGGCGGCATCCGGGGCAAGGTGGAAGCGGTCTATCCCCCAAAGGAAAGCACCATCCTGCGCTACCTGGTGGGCGAGGATACCGAAGAAACCCTGGCCAACCTGGCGGCCTTCACTTACCCCCAACCGGCCTTTCTGCCACCGTGGTTTAAGTAACAGTATCTGTACGCCGATAATTTTTGCTCGTGGCAAGTTACTCGCTATCCCAATCCCCGATTTGGATAAAAGTATTATCGGGTTCACCCCTGGCGCCTATGGTTGGGGAAAAGCATTCAATTAAGGAGGCTATCTAATCCCAAAAAGAGATGGGGACCGGTGAAACCGACTCCCTCAACCTCTAAACTTTTAGATGGCCTTCTCCAACTCCTCCAGGTATTCCCGGGGCGAGCGGTAACCGGCAAACCGCTGCAATTCTTTACCGTCCGGCGCCAGCACCAGGGTAGTGGGCGCCCCGGTGACATTGTATTGTTTCACGAGATCCATATTGCTGCGGCTTTCCAGACGTACCGGGATAAACTTGGAGTTTACCGTATTCGCCACTTTGTCATCGATATGGGTCTCATTGTGCAATCGCGTGCAATGCGTACATCCATCCAAATACAGTTCCAGCAAAATCCGCTTCTCGACTCTTTGGGCCTCTTCCAGGGCCGATGGCCAGCTATCCCGCCAGTTTATTTCTCCCATTTTGGGTCTCCTTTCCTTTAGGACAGCCAATCTCTGACGCCGCAAGATTTATGGGGAAGCCGCGGTGAATTTTCCGGATATTTACTACTGCCTAAAAATATAAGTTGTCAGACGGCCCCTGTCCATCCCCAATGGATATTTATCTCTACTGAATTACTGAGTATACTGAGCTGAAATTTATATAATTGGGGATATATATGGGGATATAGAAGAAAGAGATGTTCAAAATAACCGTTGGGGTGAGCAGCCCACACCCGTCAGTTAATCTTTATCTCGCCACCCTTCAATGACCACCACGGTTTTTCCTACCTGGACCCAATTAAATAGCTGTTCAATATAAGGCTCCTCCACGTGAACGCAACCGTGGGTGGCCCACATCATTTTTTGGGCGGGCGGAGGCACTTCCCCTCCATGAATGGCTTTTCTTTCTTTAAGATCGAAAAATATGGAATAAGGCATTGGAGTATCGAATTTTTTTGAATAATAATATGGATCTTTCAATTTTACCGGATAGATTCCCGGATTGGTGGTCGTTTCATCATCACCGGTGATTACGGGAAATTCGAAAAGTTTTACGCCGTTTTGATAGGCCGCCCCCATTTCCTTGTGTTGGTTAATCCAGATTACTTTCTCATAGTAATCGAATACATCCCTTGCCGCAGCAAGCGAAACGGCCAGATGAAGCAAGATAGGAATGCTCAGGAGATAAAGATATTTTTTCATCAGTCGTTAACTTTTCAAGATGAGGAATAGCTCACCCGGTCTCGGTTTTAATTTTTCAAGCGAAGAGGCCCACTGGCCCCTTGCCCTCCCGGATGACCTCCGGGGCGTCGTCGATCAAGGAGATGATGCTGGAGGGAGAGGGCAGGATGATGCCCGCGTCGATAACCAGGGCCAGGTGCGGCTTGAACGCGTCCTCGATCTCATAGGGGTCGCTCTCCACCTGGCCGTCGGGGAGGGAGGCGCTGGTACTGATGATGGGATGCCCGAGAAGGCCAACCAGCTCCAGGGCAATGGGGTGGTCCGGCACCCGAATGCCAACAGTGCGCCGTTTGGTCTGGAGAATCTTGGGCACCTGCCGGGAGGCCTCCAGCACGAAGGTGTAGGGCCCGGGCAGCAGGCGCTTCATCACCTTGTAGGCATAGTTGCCCACCTGGGCGTA
>JBEKDQ010000325.1:0-2688 GCA_050014275.1 Desulfobaccales bacterium
TCCACATGGACCGGGGCCAGGTCATTGCCCGGCAGGCGCCCCAGGGAGATTTTCGCCTTTTGGGGGTGTACGCTTCCTTTCCCTCGGAGCTCGATACCGAACTCAAATCCTTCGGCTCCAAGTTGGGGAAATTCAAAGACCAGGACAGCGCTTCCTACGAGCGGGAACGGGAGTTCGTTTACCAGTTTCTCATGGAACTTTACGGCTTTCCCATCGCCGCCGAGCGCCGCACCTCCGCCGCCCTGTTCGCCCGCAAGCTGAGCCGCCTGAAGGAGCAATACCTCATCAAGGTCTTAGGGGCCTCGGACCGCACCATTACCAGCCTCTCCGGGTTTGAGCAGAGGCAATATCCCCTGGTGGAAAAGACCGCCCTCATCTCCCTGCCCCAGTCCATGGTGGAGGCGAACCCGCATTTGCGGGAACAGGGCTTCTATCTGGACCGGAAGCGCCGGGTGGTGATCTTCAGGGTCACTTATATTCAACACAAGTACAACCGCTTCAATGTCCTGGAGGACCGGGCCCTGTCGGTGGTCAAGCAGGAACTCATCCACCCGGTGCACGGCGGCCGGGAAGCAAGCCCCAACATCCTGAAGGACACCCACCGGAGCCTGAAGGAGCTAACCGACATCATCCGTGGCGAACACAGCGGCTCCATTTCCTACAAGCGCAGTGAGCTCATCACCACCACCAAGACCCATGAGGAGCGCCTCAAGTTTTTGTCGGCCTGGCTCCGGAAGAACATGCGCCGTCTGGGCCGTTACAGTCCCGAGACCTTTGCCGCGGCCAAAAAGCTCCTGAACAGTTACCTGCTCAACCGGGAATTCCGGGAGACCTTCTTCAAACACCGGGACCTGCACCTGGAGGTGCTGCAGCTATTGACCTATCTCACCCAGGCGCAGCGGTTGCAAGTTCTGGAGAGATTGGCTCAGGTGGATGAGAAAGACCGGGGCTCCCCCACCCGGCGCCTGAGCCAGGCGGTAGCCTTCCTGGAAGAAAACCAGGAGGAGCTGGTCTATTTTTATCCCGACCTGTTTGCCAAATGCCTCAGCCTCTGGGAAGAACTCTTGAACCAGCCCTATTTCAAGAAGCTGGCCGGGTCGCAGCCGCCGGAAAATCCCTCCCGGCGCCGGGTCTGGGAAACTTTGATCCGGGGACACCGGCTGATCGAGGAATTGCGGGAACGATATAACCGGTTAGGGGATGAAGTGCAACGGGGGACCCCCTTTCCGGTGATTCTCCCCAAAACTCCCCGCCTGTAAAAGCGGTTTTCTGTTCCACCTGCTCCGGACCTGGGGCACGCCCCCCAGGAGGAGGCCCCAACGCCGGTTAGCAAAATTATCGTTGATTTTTTGACCGCTTCATTAAACAATTACTCTGGAAGCTTTTTCAAAATCCCAGGGCAACGGGCTCCTTTACAGGAAAAAACCGGATACCGACATGAAAAAAAATATCATTCCATTTGCCAAGGCGCAGCGATCCGTGAAAGAGGTGGTGGAGAAGTTTTATCAAGACCTGGATGACATCGAAGAGATCGTCATCATTGCCAAGGACCGGGAGGGCGAATGGATCTTCGCCAACTCCGAGCTGGAAAACGAACTGGAATGGATCGGCAGCCTCTATAAGTTCATCAACAAGGCCATCCTGGAAGACGGGGAGGATTTTTAAGAGGCCCTAAATGGGGGCGCCCGACCCGGGGCCGCCAGGGGAAAGGGAAACTGGTGGGCGTGCCCGCCCTACACTTTAACAACAAAATAGGTGGGGCGGCCGTCCCTGGCCGCCCGGAATTAGGCGGGCATGGAGGCCCGCCCCACCGATGCTCGCAGGGCCGGGCGGGAGTTTGGCAAAATAACGGCGTTGCCAAGCGGGAGCTTGAGAACGAGCAGAGAAAGGAATTCCCTCCCCCTGAAGGCAGGATAGAAGAGGAAACTGGTGGGCAGTGCCCACCCTGGATATCTCACTTATTAAATCATGCATTAATTCCGGGCTGAATTATCCTCTGACCGGCCATGAACTTGGTTGATGCCTTAGGTGCTCCCTTATTTATCCCCTCTCCCCCAATGGGGGAGAGGATTAGGGTGAGGGGGAATTAAATCTCGTCTTTGCTCCCATCAATAGCTGGCTCATCAAAGCATCAGCCTGGGCCGGTATTCCCGGCCCATTTGCTTGCCCCCCTGCACCACCGCGGCAAAGATATCTTCGACTCTGGCCCTCTCCGGATCATACTCCAGGGAAAACAGGTCCTGCTGCGGGTCGTAATTGATGCCCCCGACCCCTGGCAGAATTTGTACGGCAGCGCCCACGGCGTCCGGACAGCCCAGTCACACGAAGCCGCCCTGCTGTACCATGCCTTCCACCTTAAATTTTAAGCTGGCCATAGCTCACTTGGATAATGATCGCCCTTGCCTGGATACGCCAACGCTGGCGCTGCAGATTTTTTTAATAGGACTTTTTCATGAAGCATCCCATGAATGAGTCTGATACTCTCTGCTGGGGGAATCAAGGAGGATTTGTTTTTGTGGTTCTCTATCATAAGGTTTTTATGATGTCTTAGGTGCGTAGGATGAAGTTTTCTCTGAAAATGCTGGTTAATGTCGGTGGTTGAAGAAGTTTTCTCTGCGTGGTCTCACAAGGAGCCGGACAATTAGGTGTGCTCACCGACATTGGGTCACGTTTCAATTCGCGCTCGTG
>JBEKDQ010000326.1:0-2686 GCA_050014275.1 Desulfobaccales bacterium
CCACTTCGGCGCTGGGCTCGGTGAACGGGAAGTAGCTGGGACGGAAACGCAGGCTGACTTCGGGGCCGAACATCTGGTGGACGAAGGCGGTGAGGGTACCCTTGAGGTCGGCGAAGGTCACCCCCTGATCCACCAGCAAACCCTCCACCTGGTGAAACATGGGGGTGTGGGTCAGGTCCGAATCCCGGCGGTAGACCCGTCCGGGGGCGATGATGCGCACCGGAGGCTGTCGCTGCTCCATGGTGCGGATCTGCATGGGCGAGGTGTGGGTGCGCAGCAGCACCTGGTCGGTGAAATAGAAGGTGTCCTGCATGTCCCGGGCCGGGTGGTCCGGGGGCAGGTTGAGGGCCTCGAAGTTGTACCAATCTAACTCCACTTCCGGGCCTTCCACCGTCTCGAACCCCAGGTGCAGGAAGATGTCGCAGATTTCCTGCATGGTGCGGGTGATGGGATGCAGGCGGCCCAGCGGTGGGCGGCGACCCGGCAAGGTGACGTCCAGGATCCCGGACCCGGCTTGGCGAGCCGCAGCTTTTAATTGGCTCGTTTTATCGGCAAAAGCCGATTCCAGATCCTGCTTGGCCTGGTTGGCCTCCTGGCCCAATTGGCGTCGAAGCTCCGGCTCCAGGTCCTTCAACCCCCTGAGAATCTGGGTGAGGCTCCCCTTGCGGCCCAGATATCTGATCCGCAGCTCCTCCAGGGCTTCAAGGCTCGCTGCGATGCTACTGATATTACCCAATGCCTCATATTTAAGGCTCTGAAGATCATCCAGGGAAAGACTGCTTTTCAAGTTTCCCCCTTTTTCCATGCAGAAGAAAGACAGCACAGGCGAGACGCCTGTGCCACCAATTCACTTGCAGCCGAACAAGCCCAACTCACCATCAACAGCCGGATAATTCAATTGTGCCGGCTTTTAACGGAAAACGTAAAACAGAAAACGGAAAACTGTCTTTTACCCGCGGGAGAGCTCGGCCACCTTGGCGAATCCCTGGGGATCGAAGATGGCCAGGTCCGCCAGGACTTTGCGATCCAGGTTGATCTGGGCCTTTTTCAGGCCGCCGATAAATTTACTGTATGAGAGCCCCAAGGGGCGCAGGGCGGCATTGATGCGGACGATCCACAGGGAGCGGAACTCCCGTTTGCGCACCTTGCGGTCCCGGTAGGCAAAGGTTAAGGCCCTCTCCACCGCCTCCCGGGCCGAACGGTAAAGGCGGCGCCGGCCGCTGCGGAAACCTTTGGCCATTCCTAGAAACTTACGGCGCCGGGCTCTGGAATAGACGCCTTTCTTAACGCGTGACATTAGGTGCTCCTATCTCACAGATACGGCAACAGGCGCTTCAGGCTTTTCAGTTCAGCGCCGGAGACGCAGGTGGACTGGCGCAGGTGCCGTTTGCGCTTGGTGGTTTTGCTGGTCAAAATGTGGCTGTGGTAGGGCTTCTTATGCTTCACCCGGCCGCCGGCGGTGGCCTTGAAACGCTTGGCAGCCCCTCGATGGGTCTTCATCTTAGGCATGGTTCATCCTCATCGCTGGTTATGCTGCCGGTTTCCCGGTATTTCTGGTTAGGGAGCCGGCAGGGGCCTGGTCCGGAGAAAAATCTTCTGAAGTTTTATTGCCTTTCTTATCTTTATTTGTCTTTTGCTCCAGATGCGGTCCCGGGACGGGATCTTCATCTCACCCCGGGGCAACCTTAAATATTTATCAGATATTCTCGGCTTTCACCAGCTAACAATTGCACCAAGGCAAAAAAATTTCCTGCCCCGGCCTGGACGCCTAGCTATTAACTTTCTGCGAAAGCGCTTCTACTTGGGGGTGATGAGCATGAACATGTTCCGGCCTTCCAGTTTGGGAGCTTGCTCTACCGTGCCCACGTCCCCCAGGGCCTCGGCCATCCGGGCCAGGATCCGGATGCCTCGATCCGTGTGGGCGATCTCCCGGCCCCGGAAGATCACGGAAATTTTGACCTTGTCGCCCTCACTCAGGAAACGCCTGCTGTTCTTGAGCTTGAAGTCCATGTCGTGTTCTTCGATTTTGGGCCTGACCTTGATCTCTTTGACCTGGATGATGGTTTGGCGGCGCCGGGCTTCCTGTTGCTTTTTGCTTTGCTGGTATTTGAACTTGCCGTAATCCATGATGCGGCAAACCGGCGGGATGGCCTGGGGCGCGACTTCCACCAGGTCCAGATGCGCTTCGGCCGCCTGGGCCAGGGCATCCCTGGTAAGCATGACCCCGATCTGTTCCCCCTCCGGACCGATGAGACGCACCTCCGGCACCCTGATCTGCTCGTTGATCCGCACACGTTGCTGCTTCTGGATGATCGTTACCTCCTGTATGTTTTAGATAATTTCGGCGAAGGAACCTTCGCTTCCTCTTTTAGCCGTTTTATAAATTCCTTCAATGGCACATCATTCTGTTTAGTCCCGTCCAGTTTTCTGATGGATAGGGTCTGGTTCAATTCTTCTTGATCCCCAACTATTATCATATAGGGAATTTTTTGTTCCTGGGCTTCCCGAATTTTATATTGCAACTTTTCATTTCGTTTATCTAATTCAACCCTGAATTCCGCCTTGGTAAACTTGTTGGCGAGCTTCTGGGCATAAGCGTGGACCCGGTCGGTGATGGGCAGCAGTATGGCCTGCACCGGGGCCAGCCACACCGGGAAGGCCCCGGCGTAGTGCTCCACCAGGACCC
>JBEKDQ010000327.1:0-2679 GCA_050014275.1 Desulfobaccales bacterium
CGCTTCTGGCGGGAACGCCCCAAGAGTTCCGCCAGGCTCACCCCATAATAGTCGCAGACAATCTTTTGGATCTCCGGGATGCTCAGGCGGCTGGCCACCGCCTGCAAGTCCTGGAGAACCTCCCGGGCCATGGACGGGTTGAAGTTCTGGTTGAGCAAGGACGCCCGGGCTAGCAGGCAGTCCAGGGCGCTCTCCAGGCGCCGGACATCGCCGCTGACGTATTCCGCCAGGTATTCCAGGATCTTCGCCGAGACTTGCACCCCCCGGCTCTCGGCCTTTTTGGCCAGGATATTCACTCGGGTGGGGAAGTCCGGAGGGCCGATGGGGGTAATGACCCCGCCGGTGAGCCGGGAACGGAGTTCTTGGGAGAGATGGCTGATCTCCCCCGGGAGATAACAACTGGTGAAGACCAGCCGTTTGCGGCGACACAGGAGGGTGTCCAGGGTGTAGCACACTTCCGCCTGAATCTTCTCTTTGCCGCTTAAAAACTGGACCTCTTCCAGGAGCAGAATGTCGCAGTCGCTACGGAAGCGTTCCTTGAAATCGGCCATCTGCCCGCTTTTCAAGGCCCTTACCATTTGGTTGGCGAAATTCTCCGCGGTGAGATACAAGACCCTGCCGCCGGCGGCCGTCTGGCTGATAAAGTTGCCCATGGCCTGGGACAGATGGCTCTTGCCCAGACCGGGGCCGGAGGTGATGAACAGGAGATGGTTATAAAAGGTGTCATTCCTGGCCAGGGCCCGGGAAGCCTGATAGGCCAGGCGGTTGGAGGCCCCGACCACGAATTTATCAAAAGTGAAGGCCTGATTAAGATCGCTCCGGGGGGTTGGCGGGGCTATCTGGGGCAAGGCCGGCTGGGTCGGCCGCGGCAGCGCCTGCGCCCGGGGAGGGGAGTTAAGCAATTTCAAAGCCACCGCCGCCGGTGTCTGCCCCAGGTTTTCCAGGGCCTGCCGGATTAGCGGCAGATAATGGCCCTGGACCCATCTCAGGGAAAAAGGATTGGGGCAGGCCAGTAGCAGTTCGCCTCCGGAACCGTTTTCCACCTGGAGGGGCTCGATCCATAGGTGGAAGGTGGAGGAAGTTATCTCGCCCTTGATTACCTCTTTGACCGCTTCCCAAATATTTGTCATATTCCCCCGGGGCAGTGCATTTGTTGAACCGATGCTAACCTTTGGGGCCATTCCGGTCAAAGGAGATGGACCGAAATGAACCTTAGCCCGACCCTTTGCCCGCAGCTAAGGGGAAGGGTTAAGAAGCAATAGTGATGCGGGTCTGCCTCCCGCGGCAAAATATCCTGCAAAATCAATATGATCTATAGTAAGAAGCATCGGTCCAAGGGGTTTGCCAGGCTCCCCCGGCGGCCTTTGCGGTTTGAGCTTATCTCGCGTTTTCTATCGTTTTCGACGATTTTCATAAGGGGAAAGGATAATCGGCTGCAAAAATCGGTATCCCTGCCACATACATATGGAAAATCCCCCCAAAATATATTAATTAGCAATATCCATAAGTTATCCAGATGACGGCCATAGCCGGGAATCATGGAGGCGCCGGCCAGGCGGGAGCCTCTCAGACCTGGGGTTCGCTGCCGGCCGCGGTAGGGCGCCGGAGTCCTGTCCGGCGCTTACCCCCGCTTTCCTTGACAAATTTCACCGGCCGGTTATATCATTCCTTAATATGTCCGAAAGTTTTTGAGGCCGGCCATGATCAATTATCCCGCTTACCGCAAGTTCATCACCCTGCGCAACGGCAAACGGATGATGTTTCGCTTCCTCAACGAGGAGGATCGGCAGGGCTTGCTCCAGTTGTTTCAAGAAGCTCCCGAAGAGGACACCCGGTTTCTCAAGCAGAATGTCAAAGATCCCAAGTTGGTCAACCACTGGATGGATAACATCAACTACCGCAAGGTCTTGCCCATGCTGGCAGTGGACCTGGAAACTAATCAGATTGTGGCGGACGCTACCCTGCACCGGGGTAAATACTCGGCCAGGCACACCGGTGAGATCCAGATTTTTGTGTCCCGCAGCCACCGGAACATGGGATTGGGATCCCTGATGCTGGAGGAGCTGGTCAACCTGGCCTTTAAGGAGGATCTCCAGTGGCTGACGGCGGAGATCGTCGCCGACCTCAAAAAGGTGATCAAGGGCTTCAGGACCCATGGTTTTGAACATAAGGCGGTGCTGGACGAGTATTTTATCCGCCGGGATGGGGTTACCCACGACGTGGTGTTGATGATGCGCCCGGTCATGAAACAAGAAGAAGCGGAATTTTAACGGCGGAACAATGGGCTCGAGGTAAGACCGGGGCGGGTATTAAACCCGCCCCTTTTCATCTGAGGCCGGGCTGGGAGCGGTAAGGTTTTTAATTAGGGAGAGAAACCCATGGGGCGGGTAATTACCGGGATGGAAGGCTTCCTGCAAGACCCGCCGGCCTGGGCGGCCCGGACCCGGCTGGGGCTGCTGAGTCACCCGGCGGCGGTGGCCGCCGATTTGACCGCCGCTCGGGAACTCCTGGCGGCCCGCTTTCCCGGGCAACTTAAGGTGCTGTTCAGTCCGCAGCACGGCCTGTGGGGGGAGAAGCAAGACAATATGATCCCCTCCGCCGACTTCGTAGACCCGCTCCTGAGGCTGCCGGTGGTAAGCCTTTATGGCCCCCGGATGGCCCCCCCCGCCGAGGCCCTGG
>JBEKDQ010000328.1:0-2676 GCA_050014275.1 Desulfobaccales bacterium
CGGCGCACCAGGGGCAGCAGACAGGTGGTGCTGGGGGTGGAGGGAGTGGAGGGCTGTCTGCGTCTGGAGGCACGGCTCACGGGCCTGAAAAGCCCCGATGCCCTCCGACCCCTCCTTACCCCCTTGGCAGGGTCCGTTCGATCGTTTTGACGCCTGCCTCCCGCGTGTTCAATCGCGGGGAGGCCATCCCAGAGATCGGCCTGAGCCTCTTTGCCGGCCTTGGCGATCCAGTCGCACCGAGCAAGGTCCGCCTGGCTCCAGTTGGTGAGGGTAGCTTTGGAGGAGACAGCGAGGAGCGCCCCCACCGACATCTTCCTGGTTTACGAAAAAACAACGGGCGTAGAAGCGCTGAAATCGACCAAACGGATGAAGTGAATGGTAAGGGTAGGGGTACGGCGGCCGACAATTCCGATGGGGGGCTACCTGCCACTTCGATTGAGGGAAGCTATGAAGATGAGGAATAGGCCCTGAAGGCGTCGTCCCCCGACTACATTTTTCTTATAAAAGTTTTGGGCCGGCCCTATACGGGGGGTCTGCTGCTCTCACCCCTCGATGAATTTTTGAAAAAATTTATAGGCGGATCATTGTCGGCAGGGGGGGGTTGGGGCCCTCCTGGGTTATGCCTTCAGGGGCCGGAAATCTATATGGCAGATGGCGGCGCCCGCGCGGGAAGCTGAGGTAGCCCTGGGACAGTGGCGAATCTCACCGTGGACTGTTTCTCCAGGAGGCGTTAATGGGAAACTTCTAAGCCCGACCCATCACCGGCAATGCGCCAGAACGGGCCGCTTTTGGTAAGAGTGACAAAAACTACTTAACCTTTTCTTTCAGTTGTTTCCCAGGTTTGAATTTTACCACCTTGGTGGCCGGAATCTTGATGGGCTTGCCGGTCCTTGGATTCCGGCCTTCCCTGGCCTTCCTTTGGCTCACCGAAAAGGTGCCAAACCCCGTCAACGCCAGGCGGCCCTTTTTCTTCAGGGTAGCGAAAATAGTCTTGATCAGGCTATTAATGGCTTTTTCCGCTTCGGCCTTCTTTACCTTGGCCTCTTTCGCTACTACCGCGATCAATTCTGCCTTGGTCATAATCTTTCTCTCCCTTTCTCCTGGTTTGGGTTGACTGCAATTCCCCTTCAGCCACGGTCACTTCTGGAAAATGGGTTTTCCGACGCCCATCACCCACTAATAAGATAATTCCGATGGGCGCCCCGCGCCTGCTGCCCCTATATCAGAGGCCATCGGAAATGACACCGATCCTTGATAGCACAAAAGATTGGGGGATTACAATAAAAATAATGCACCATTTCCTTTTATTCATCACATTTTCATCCATTTTTTTTCAGCCGGAGACAGACGGATAGGACCCAGACCGTCCAGGAATTAGATGGCGTTGGCTAACTTATTTAAATATCAGTTATCTATTGATGATGGCCAGAATTCCCCGACCCAGGAGATGCGGGCTCCCAGGCAGGCAAGCAAGGGGCCTCCTATCTGCTCACCTGGCGCAGCAGCCCAGGGCCAGGCCGCCGAAGACCAGATGTGGGAAGGTGACCGCCAATAGGGCCGGACCAGGGATAACAACGAGGTTGCTCTCTTGGTCTTCGTTTTACCCCTCCTCTGGGCTTTGGGTATTATTCCGTCACCACACGCAAAGATTATAGAAGAAGTGGAGTCAGCAGTTCCCCCGTCAAGCCAGGAAAGATTTTCGTTTTAAAATTTTTGGGCTTGGGGTTCATCACCGGGGGGGGTCTGTTCCTATTTTCCCCTGATTAAAGTCCGGAAAAAGTATTTTGGGAAACATTTGCGGGCGGATCATTGTTGATAGGGGGGCAGGAGTCCCGTCCCGGGGTTTCCGGTTTGAGGAGATTTTTTTCTTCAGGTTGCAGCGTCCCAGGCGGTCCGGACCCTCTCGATCTATGTCCCCCACCTCTTACCAGCCCCCCTCCCTTCAAAAAGACCTTCTGAGAAGCCCCTCCTTGAACGGCCAGGACTACCGCTTCCCTTACCCTTGACTCTTCAGCGAAACTTGTGCTACTATGCCTCCCACGAGACAAATTGGCTACAAGAAGAGGAACCTTCTTGGGGTTAAACTGGGGGAGAGAGGTCCCCAAAACCATTTTTCGACTTCAGGGCCAAGGCGCCCGCATAATCTCAGTCCAGATTCCGGTAGGGAACCTGGCAAACAGTTTTTGGGGACGTTAGCGCCTTGCCCGGCAGTGCGTCAGCCGGATACCGGCATATCCTCCGCTTTCTTGAAAAGACTGATGGACCATAACCGGAACTAGAGCAACCAAGATATGTCGCAGTCAGACGATCCCTAGTCTCTATCAGTTATTGGAGCCTATTATCATAATAATGATGCAATAACCAATGTTAAAATAGGTATCGATATGAAAATAAGCAACCGCATATTGATAACGACTGGAGCCATTTATCTAGTGGCTTCAATAATAATTGTCGGTTTAGTCAATTATAGCATGCGGAAACAGGCGCTTATAGAAGCGGAATCTAAAGCGCTCATGTTACTTAAGCATAATCTTGCCGTCCACCAGTACTTACAGGAATTGAAACCCAAGCTGTATTCCTTGAGTGAATCCCTTCATCCTGCGGATTATTTTGACCCTTCCTGGATGTCATCTACCTATGCCATCCGCCAGATTAATCATTACTTCAGATTATTGG
>JBEKDQ010000329.1:0-2668 GCA_050014275.1 Desulfobaccales bacterium
TTTGGTACCAAACTTTTTTTGAAATTGTAGCAGACTGAGAGTTTTTCTATTGCATGATTTTGCTCCAATTCGCTATTTAATTTAATTAATTATAGCATATTGATCGGAGCAAAATGAATAAGCGTTTTGGGGAAATTTCAATGGACTATTGCCTGAGATTTCTGGAGCGAGATGGCTATCGGAACATTGGAAAAAATGCGAAGAGCCTGATTATAAAGCATACGGGGAACATGAAAGTTAGTTCCTTGGCGGTGCGCACTGCGCAACATTAGATTATAGGAAGCAACAATTATCGGTGCGCAGTGCGCACCCTACAGGGCTGAGGGGCGACCCATCACCGGCTGGAAGCCGGTGCCACTGTCGCCCCTTCTTGTGCGGGTCGGGAGGGGGTTTGGGGGAGGGCTGGGACGAAGTCCCTGGCCCTCCCCTAAGATTCTAAACCAATTGCCGGTACAACTCCAGGTAGGCCTGGGCGCTCTTGGTCCAGGAGAAGTCCTGGGCCATGGCGTTCTGCATGAGGCGCCGCCACAGGTTCTGATCTTTGTAGGCCTCCAGGGCGGTGTGGATGGCCTTCAGGAAGGCCTCGGGGGCATAGTCGTCGAAGACGAAGCCGGTCCCCGGTTCGATGGGGCTGGCCACCGGGGTGACGGTGTCCACCAGGCCGCCGGTGGCCCGGACCACGGGAATGGTGCCATATTTCATGGAATAGATTTGGTTGAGGCCGCAGGGCTCGAAGCGCGACGGCATGAGAAACATGTCGGCCCCGGCCTCTATGAGGTGGGCCAGCTGGTTATCGAAGGCCACCATCACCCCCAATTTCCCAGGATACTTGGGGGCCTCCGCCGCCAGCCAGCGCTCGTAACGCTCGTCGCCAGTGCCCAGGATGACCACCATCAATTCCTGGTTCATGAGCTGGGGCAGCACCTCGGCCAACAGGTCGAAGCCCTTCTGGTCCGCCAGGCGGGAGATCATGGCCAGGATGGGAGCCTTGGCCAGCTTTTTGCGGAGTCCGAAGAACTCCATCAGGGCCGCCTTGTTGGCGGCCTTGCCCTTGAGGTCGTCCCGGCTGTAATTGGCCGGCAACAGTGGGTCGGTATCCGGGCTCCATTCCCGGTAATCCACCCCGTTCAGGATGCCGTGCAGGGCCGCGCCGCGCTGGCGCAGCACCCCTTCCAGGCCATAGCCGAACTCAGGGGTCTGGATCTCCTTACTGTAGCGGGGGCTGACGGTGGTGATGGCGTCCGCAAAGACAATGCCGCCCTTGAGGAGGTTGATCTGGCCATAGTATTCCAGGCCGTTGATCCCGAACAGGGACTGACCCAGGCCCAGCCGGGGAAACTTACCCTTGGAAAACAGACCCTGGAAGGCCAGGTTGTGAATGGTCAGCAGGGACTTGGTCCCGGATAGCGCCTCCTCTTTCCCGTCCCAGAGATTTTTCAGATAGACCGGAATCAGGCTACTTTGCCAGTCGTGGCAGTGGATCAGGTCCGGCTTGAACTCCATGGTCCGGCAGATGGGCAGCACCGCGGCGCTGAAGAAGGCGAAGCGTTCCAGGTTGTCGAAATAATCGCCCCTGGCGGTGCCGTAAAGCTGGCTGCGTTCGTAGAACTCGTCCCGGGCCACGAACCAGAAGGGATAATCCGGGGAGATGGGGGCCATCAGGTCGAAACTCAGGTTGAGGGGCTCCGGCAGGGGAGCCTCCAGGTCCTTGGCCACAGCCACGGTGGGGATCTTGCCCTGTTTCACCGCGCCGTAATAGGGCAGCAGGACCTTGACCTCTACCCCTAAATTCTGGAGGGCATAAGGCAGAGTGCCCACCACATCCGCCAACCCCCCGGTCTTGGCGAAGGGTATCCCTTCGGAGGCCACGAACAGCACCCTCAGCTTCTCAGCCATAACCACTCCTCCAGTCTACCGGTTTCTGTTTTCTGTTGTTTTCTTTTTTCTGTAAAAAACCTAATCCCTCTGGCAGATTGGGACTGTCGAGTTGTTGAGCCTTAAATACAGAACAATGAGCCTCTTGCAAAAGTCATATCAATGGCGAAATCAATGTTATTGACTTGTTCCCTCCCCCTCGAGGGGGCGCCACCAGGTGGGTTATGTTTTATCCAATTACCAACGACTGCCCCCCCTTAACCCCCTCCCCCCGTGGGGAGAGGGAAAAGACGCCTAAACCGCTTTAACCGGACTTTTGCAAGACCCTTCAGATAACCGAAAACTGTAATACAGATAATCATCAATATTTGTAGATCAGATCGATATTCGAGGCGACAAAGCCTTTCTCCCCTTCGTTGAGGGTAAATTCAAAGATGAAGTCCCGGCTGGGCAGATTATCCGGATGGATTCCCGGGGGCAGGTCCTTTTCCATGAAGAACACCGAGGCATAGGGCGATTCTTCCAATCTGGTGTCGGTCACCCAGACCTTGCCGAAGCTCTGCATAAACCGGAAAAACCCATAGGACCGGTCCAGGAAGTATTTAGTGCAGACCCCTCGCACCCGGCTGCCCACCTCGCCCCAGGGGGGCGCCCCGGCATAGGGCGGCGAAGTCGGCAGCAGGCCCGGGACCAGGTATCCCGGGACAAACAGGTCCACCTCCCGGCGCAGCCGCCCGGAGACGTTGGCAAAGGCGATCAGTTCCACCCGGCAGCCTTTGTTTTGCACCATGGT
>JBEKDQ010000330.1:0-2653 GCA_050014275.1 Desulfobaccales bacterium
GCTGGGTGACAGGGCCTTCATGGGCGATTTAAGCATTTCACAGGCACCTCTGACTTCCCCTTGGATGTCCCCTTTGCGGGCCGTGGCGGGGCTGTGAGTGGCCCTCAGCGCCGTAGATTTATCTTTCCGAAGATAGGGCTGAGGAGGCTTCGGCGGGTGCCGGTGCTCCCGGCGGGCGAGGTCGGCCGGGAGAAGGGCGACGGCACCTGTGCAGATTTCTTAATGCCTGCCATTTCTGGCGCCAGTACTGTCCGGTCCCGCACCTATGGCTTTGGTCTGAATCCGGAAACCTCGGGCCAGGACTCCCTCTCCCCGGGGAAATATGATCGCCCCTGAGATTTTTCAATTTTTCGAGAAAATAGCCAAATTCGAATTCCATTTGCAAAGGCTTTCAGATATACGAACTATATGGAAAGATTAGCGGAAGGGCGTATAGTGGCAAGGTATCTATCACCACTGACTCTGGGGGGTAATTCTGGAGAACACCTCCGGTTTAAAGCCAATACCCTTAAAAAATTAGAGTTAGATTTCCCTCAAATTAACGAAACCAACTCCCGGCCCTCCTCTTGCTTTCCTTTAATCTAATGATTACCAATAGCCCATAGCTTCTCATGTTTGCCTTGGGAGGAATGGCCCTTAAACCATTTTTGTACTGCTGGGGCGAAGTTTGTCGCAGAATCTGGGATAATACTGGGATAATAATTGAACGAAAAAGCATTACATTGGGAGATAGGAAGGAAAGAGTTGCCAAACCAGTCGCTTGCGATGCATGAGGCCATCCTCTGATTCAGACGTTGGGCAAGCGGGCGCCGCCGGAAATCATGCTCGATCCTTAAACCGGTAGCCGATGCCGCGTACCGTCTCCAACTTCTTGCCAAATGGTCCCAGTTTCTTTCTGAGGCCGGCGACGTGCACATCGATGGAGCGCCTGGTCACCGAATAATCATCTCCATGAACCGCCTTGACGATCTAGTCGCGCGTGAATACCCAGCCAGGCCGGCGGGCCAGGAGGTGGAGGAGGTGAAATTCTATCACTGTCAGCTCCAAAGGACGCCCCGCAAGCGAGACCATTCTCGACCTTGCTCCAAAATGCCAGCCGTAGCCATACAGATTTTCGAATCACCGTAACGCTTCCACATCACTGCCCTTGCCCAGGCATCTCTGGGTGGTGGAGAGACTGGCGCGCGTAAGATGATCTTTCAAACAATTTCCAAAGGAGCAACCTTTCAATATCTGAATGCGGCCAAACTTCTCAGGAAAGGTTCACCTCTTTCACCCCCTCCAATTCTATCAGGTCTTGAAGGATTTCGCGCTGGGGCTGGACGGCCCTCACCCTGACCTGAAAGGTGGCCTTGAGTTCCTTTTTCTCCGCATCACGCCTCAGTCCGGAAGCTATCACCTCAAAGCCATGTTGCGCGATCAGGCTCTTCATCAGGGTGATCTGGCCAGGAACGTCAGTGGATACTACCTCCAAATCTTCAAACCAATCCTTCCTCATCCGTCGCTCCCCCGCCTTCAGTCCGATCAGGGCGAGGAGGGTCAGAAAGGTCACCGCCACACCCACCACGTAAAAACCAGCCCCCACCGCCAGGCCCACCGAGCAGACCAGCCAGACACATGCCGCTGTAGTCAGCCCCCGGATGGTGTCTTTATAGCGGATAATGACCCCGGCTCCCAGAAAGCCGATGCCAGTAATGGCCTGCCCGGCGATACGCCCGGGATCCCCCTGCAGGCCGAGACCAGGATATTTGCTGTGATAGGCCACCAGGAGATACTCGGACAGCACCATGAGCAGGGCCGTCCCCAGGGACAGGATAAGGTAGGTGCGGATCCCGGCCGGGCGCCCGTGTATCTCCCGTTCCAGGCCGACTACTCCTCCCAGCAGTGCCGCTAACACCAAGCGGCCCAAAAATTCCGCGTAGGGCATGATGGGTCCCCCTTTGAGGCTAATGGTGCCGTGAGTACGGCATTGCTTCCTATCATACGGAAAATCGCGTTGAAAATATATCCCTTGACCCGCCCCCCGGAGACTAAATCACTTGAGAGTGTTAACAATAGATACATTATATGATTGAATGCCTCCTGAAACCATTCAGGAGGTAACCCCATGGAACTTTCGTGCAAGAGATGTGGCAGTACCTCGTTTGTCAAGCATGGCTTTGTTCGCGGGCTCCAACGTTACCGCTGCAAAACCTGCGGCCTTAACTTTACCGCTACGCCCAAACGCGGCCGGTCTGAAGCCACTAAAGCCCTGGCGGTCTTGCTCTACAGCTTCGGGAAGGCCAGTTTTCGCTGGTTGGGGAAATTGTTTGGCGTCTCCGCCGTAAGCACCTACAAGTGGGTGCGCCAGGCAGCCGAGGCGTTGCCGGAACCGGAAGTCCGGGAAGAAATCCGGGAAATGGAACTGGATGAATTGTGGCATTTTCTTCATGCAAAAAAAGCAAGCGTTGGATTTGGAAAGCCTATGATCGTGACTCACGGCGTTGTGTCTCCTGGGTGGTGGGTGGCCGTGATAATGCTACCCTTAGACAACTCTGGGAACGCATCGCTCGTCCCGGATGCACCTACTACACCGATGATTGGTCCGTCTACCATGAGGTGATACCACCCGGACAGCATGTGGTGGGCAAAGCGGGAACCCAACTCTTGGAAA
>JBEKDQ010000331.1:0-2652 GCA_050014275.1 Desulfobaccales bacterium
TCTCGATGCCCACCAGGATGGCGTCCACCTGGTGGCGCAGGCGGTGTCCGAAGGCCCGGGCCGGCTCACCGGTGAGCCACTGGCTCTGGCCGCCGGCGGTGGCGATCTTGCCATCCAGGGAGCAGGCGGCCTTGGCGATGACCCAGGGGCGCCCACTCTCCAGCCAATGAAACCAGGCCTGGTTCAAACGCCGGGCTTCCTCCGCCAGCAGTCCCACCTCCACCGTCAAACCCCGGGATCGGAGAAATTGGGCCCCGGCCCCTGCGACCTGGGGATTGGGGTCCTGGGTGGCGATGATTACCCGGGCCAGGCCAGCCGCCAGGATGGCCGCGGTGCACGGCGGGGTGCGGCCCTGGTGGTTGCAGGGCTCCAGGGTGACGTAGAGGTCGGCTCCCCTGGCCGTTTCGCCGGCCTGCCGCAGGGCGGCCACCTCGGCGTGGGCCGCGCCCGCCCGGCGGTGAAAGCCTCGCCCCACCACCCGGCCCTCTTTGACTACCACCGCGCCCACCATGGGATTGGGCGAGACCCAGCCAGCTCCTTTGGACGCCAGACGCAGGGCCAGTTTCATATATGCGGGGTTAATTTCGGTCATTGGATAGTGAGAGTGGACTTCTTTTAAGCGCTTTTTTTGGCCCCTCCCGTGATTTTAGCCAATACCTGATCGATCTTTTTCATCTCTATTAATAATTTGCTATTGTTAAGTTTTTGCTATGAGGAGGCAATAGAGAGACTGCCTGCCTAACAGCAAAAACCTTGCCGGACACTACTGCCTAAATCCCCCTTTTTCAAAGGGGGATTTAATCATGCCGAATCCAGCGTTCCAGTCCTGATATTATGTCCAGCTAATTATAAAATGCTCCAAGTTTGACACACCATATTCCCGCGTGGGGCGGGCGAGACGCCCGCCCCACCGGCATGGAGCGTGAAACGCGCCATACGGCGGCAGAAGGAAGGGCGACAGTGGCACAGGCTTCCAGCCTGTGATCAGGTCGCCCTTATCGTAATCCCCCAGGGCGCCAGTGTAGTGTTTCAGGAAAATCTTAATAAATGAGCCCGCTTTATTCCCTCCCCCTTGAGGGGACGAACCGGGTGGGGGTGATTGTTGTTCTGTTATCTCCAATTGTTATCACTCTCCCCCCAACCCCCTCCCCTCAAGGGAGGGGGGAGTTTGGGGCCAAGAGATATTAAAACTATTCCCGAGACACGATACTAGCCCTAGACCTCTTGCCGCAAGCGCCGGGTCTCCCCCACCCGCACCGTGGTGCGGGCCGAATCGAAGTATTCCAGGAGGGGAATGGTAAATTTTCGGGAGGTCTGGGTGAGATCCTTGAACTGCAGGACGGTGATCTCCCGGTTTTTTTTGAGGAAGTCCACCAATTGCCCCTTGATCTGATCGATGGCCTCCCGGTGAAAATAAAGGTCCTCTTTGACCTTGACCAGGTGGCCCTGGTTCAGGAGTAGGATTAGTAGCTGCCTGGCCTGGTCCGGGGAAACCTCCAGGGAGGCGGCGGCTTCCTTGAGGGTGGGGGGCGAGAGGCCGCCCCCGCGGTAGAGGGCAGCCAGGCGGTTGACGTGTTCCTCCTGATCACCGGCCAGGGTGACCCGGTGCCCGGCCAGGCGTACCAGTTCTTTTTCCACCGCAATCTGACCCCGTTGCGCCAGGTCGTTGAGCAACTGGTTGAAGAGGCGCACCTCCATCTGGGGGGGCAACTGGCGGCGCAGCTCTTCCTTGGAGAGCCCGGGTTTTAAGGGGTTTTTGCGGTGGTAGGCGGCCAGGGTGCCAATGATCTCTCCCTTCAGCTTGCTGGCGGTGGCGGCGAGGATATACCTCTCCTTCTCCGGGTCGTAATTGAGGACTTGCCCCTGTTTGCTGAGGCGGAGCAACAGGGCCAACAGGTCGCCGGGGTCCCAGGGGAGAAGGGCTTCCAGCTCGCTGCGGCCAAGGCCGGCGGCCCCCGCCTCTTCCAGATAGAGGGATAGGACCTCCTCCGGGGCGCCCTTCTCCAGGATCTCCAGTCCGGCCAGCACCTCCGCCTGGCGCCGGCGGTGGCGGGGCGGATGCACATGGAGGACCTGTCCGCCCCCCCAGGTGAAGGCCGGGGAGAAGCTGCGGACCACCAGGCGGTCGCCGGGCTTCAGGGCCAGGGGCTCCCGCAGGAAAAACTGCACGTAGCCGGAGGCCCCCGGGGGCAGGTCATCGGCGTCCAGGATGAGCGGCATGGCCAGGCGCTCGCTGGTGCCGGTATGGAGGCGCACCGCCTGGCGGTGCTTCAGGGGCCGCGGGGCACTGGCCAGGATTTCCAGAAAGGCGTCCAGGCGCCGCGATGGCAGGAGGGCATCCGGCGGCGCCAGCACCATGCCTCGTTGCAATTCTTCCTTTTCCAGTCCCTGGAGGTTGACGGCGGTGCGGTTGCCGGCCTGGGCCTCCGCCACCGAATGGCTGTGAACCTGGAGACCCCGCACCCGGGCCTTGAACCCGGGGGGATAGACGGCCACCGCCTCTGCCACCCGCAGCCGGCCGGAGATGGCGGTGCCGGTGACCACGGTACCGAAGCCCCGAATGGTGAAGACCCGGTCGATGGGCAGGCGGAAGATCCCCTTGACCGGTTTGGGCGGCACCCGCTCGGCCAGCTCCGCCAGGGTGGCCAGGAG
>JBEKDQ010000332.1:0-2599 GCA_050014275.1 Desulfobaccales bacterium
CGAAAATCTGGTAGTCGGGATTCTGAAAGACGAAGCCGGCCTCGGTAGCTCCCCCCTCGGCTCGCCAGACCTCTCCGGACTGGGGCCGCAGCAGGCCCCGGAGCAGCTTCAGCAGGGTGGTCTTGCCGCTGCCGTTGGGTCCCAGGATCGCAGTGAACTCGCCCTCCCGGAAGGAGAGAGAAAAGTTGGTAAGGACCGGGGCCGCGCCGGGATAGGCAAAGTTGACCCGGCGTAAGGCCAGGATCTCCGGAGGGGCGCCGTCGTCGCCCGCCCCCCCGCTGGGGGCCCGCGGCGGACCGGCAGCGGCCGCGCTAGGGGCGCCACCGCCGCCCCAGCCCAGGCTCCGGGCCTGGGCTTCCGCCTCCTCCAGGGTGAGAGGTAAAGGAGCCTGCCCCAGACCAGAAAAGAGGCCCGGCAATTCCGGTACCTGCAACCCCAGGCGGCGGAAGATTTCCACCTGGCATAGCACCTGCTCCGGGGGACCGTCGGCCAGCACCTCGCCTTGCTGCAGCAAGAGCAGACGGGAGGCGCAGCGAGCCAGGCGCAGGTCCTGGCCCAGCAGCACCAGGGTCAGGTTTTGCTCCCGGGCCAGCCGCTCCAGGATCTGGAGCAGTTCTTCCACCCACAGGGGGTCCAGGTCGGAGGTGGGCTCATCCAGAACCAGGAGCCGGGGCTCCAGGGCCAGGACCGCGGCCAGGGCCAGGAGCTGCCGCTGGCCGCCGGAGAGGGTGGCCGGGTCCAGGGCCTCCAGGCCCGCCAGTCCCAGCAACCCGAGGCAATGGCTCACCCGGCGATGCAGTTCTTCCCTGGGTAGGCCCAGGTTTTCAGGGCCGAAGGCCACCTCCTGGTTCACCCGGGTGCAAACGAGCTGGGCCTCGAAATCCTGGAACAGCAACCCCACCCGGGCGGCCAGCTCCCGGGGCCGGGAAGTCTGTAGGTCGGCGCCGGCCACCTCCACCCGGCCACGCAGCTCGCCCTTGATAAGCCGGGGGATGAGGCCCTGAAGACAGAGGGCCAGGGTGGATTTGCCCGCCCCGCTGGGCCCCAGGATCGCTAAGCGCTCTCCGGCCAGCACCTTCAGGTCGAGGCCGGCGAACACCTGGGCCACCGCTTTTTTATAGCGGAAATGGAGGCCGGTGATCTTGATGATGGGATCGACTCCTTGCAAAACCGTCTCCATGGCCAGGGAAAATACGGATTTTTGGTTTTTTGATTTTTTTGTTTTTTTGTTAGAGCCGCCCTCGACTATTCTTTGGTGCGTCCTGCGTACTGGGTTTTTTAGTGGGCGGCGCCATCCCACCCTTACAAAAAATACCAAAAATATCAAAAATATCAAAAATACCAAAAAATCACAGCAGCAAACATCCAACCGAGAGCAGCGCCACAAATGGAACCAACGCCAGCTCCAGGGGAGGTTTGCCGGGCAGGCTCACCAGACCCAGCCCCAGGGCCAGGCCGGTGAGAAAGCCGCCGGCGGCGCCCAGCCACGCCAGGATCAAGCCCAGCCGCGGCGCCGCCCCGACGGGGCAATCCTCCGGGTCCATCTGATCCCGCCAGGCCAGGTCCCAGCGGTTCACCCGGGGCGCCAGCAGCCTCAGGAGCAGGGGCCCCAGGACCAGAGAGACCAGGCCGTTGTTGACCAGGACCGCCACCGCGATGACGGAGAAAGGCAGAAGCTTGAAGATTTCCAGCCCAAAGCCCACCACCAGGGCGCAGGACAAGGCTCCCAGCAGGACCGCCCCGAAAAACCGGGGCAGATGCTGGGAGAGCTGGCTCAGGGGCCGGTCTTGCCACATCTTGTAAGGCAAGTAGGCGGCTAGAAAATTCCCCCAGAAGCCGAAGAGACTGCCGATGCCCAGAGTGCCGAAGAAGTCGCCGATGAGGTTGCCGAAGGCTGCCCCCCAGGCCCCCGCGGGACCGAACAGCAGACCGAAGACCACCGGAATGACGTTGGCCGGCCGTATCTCGGTGAGCCCCGGGATCAAGGGAATCCCCTTGAAAGGGATGAGGATGGCGGCGAAGAGACTGGCAGTGAGCACCGTCAGCACCAACATGGTGGAATAATTCCACATGCGCCAGACCTCCCTCATCCTTCCTCCTTCCGGCCCTCATTTTACCATAACCGCAGATCCTGCTCCGAAAAGTTCTTGTAGGGTGGCCCTACGCACCATAACTACGGGGAACTTTTCATAAATTACGGTTGGGCCGCAACCCCCTGAATAACTGCTCCGGAAAGTTCATAAATCTGGGACAACCGGCACCCGCCTGTGCCTGTGGTGGCGCCCACCCTGGGCCGCGGGCGAGGACGCCCGCCTGCCAAAAACCTTTCTGCAGCGGACGCGGGCGGCCCGCCACTGGCGCCAAGTGAAATCGCCCTTTTCGTCAAGGCTACTTGCGGCCTGGTGGTTTTTCATCTAAAATTTGATGATTTAAAATCACCGCACAGGGCCGCTGACCTGGGGTCACCCGGCAGCCCGCGTCGGTTATCTTAGTGGAGTGTTTCATACCCAAGTTCTACAGTAAAAGCCGATTTTTGCAGGTAATGTGTTGAAATTATTAGGGGCACTTTGGGTTTTGGGAAAAATGCGGTGCCGACAAA
>JBEKDQ010000333.1:0-2594 GCA_050014275.1 Desulfobaccales bacterium
CTTCCCGGGCGGACCATGGGTCCGCCCTCCATGGACTTGCCAGGTGAGCAAGGAAAGTTAGCTACTTGCCGAATATGCGGCCCCAGACGCCTTTCTTGTGCGGCTCCGGCTCCGGCAACCCCAGGTGCCGGCAGATGACGGCCTCCAGTATATCTTCAGCGACGTCCGCGCCTTCCACCACGATTTCCTCCCCCACCATGATGGCCGGGGCCGCGGGGAGATCCAGTTCGAAATATTCATCGGTCTGGTAATCGGCAATGGGCTTGGAGATGACCTCCGCCTCGAATGCATACCTTTGGCCCAACCTGGGCACCATTTCCTGGAAGTGCTTTCAGGGCTTCCCGTTGGGCTCATTATAAAAGCATCTGACTTTTAACATGGCCATCCTCTTTTCAGATAGCGTTATTTTTTGGCGGCGGCCATGCGGGGCAGTATCTGCTCCGGCGGTAGATAATCCACCAGGCGCAGGTCGGTGCATTCGTTGCCCCGCCCATCCAGAAAGACCACCGTGGGCACTCCCTTGATCCCGTACTGGCCAAGCAGACGCTCATTCATGGGATTTCCTTTCTGGGTGAGGTCCACCTTGATCATGATAAAATTCTGGTTCGCCAGTTTGACGACATCGGGATGATGAAAGGTGATCTCTCCCAGGTCCCGGCAGGGGGTGCACCAGGTGGCATAGAAATCGATGATCACCGGCTTATGCTCCTTAACAGCTTGGGCCAGGAGTTGGTCCGAATACGGCTGCCAGGCTACTCCGGGGCCCTGCAGCGCCCAGGACCCCGCCAGGAAGGTGGCGAGGATCACTCCCGCCAGGGCGGCCACGGTCTTGAGCCACTGGAAACTCCGGAACCCCGCGGTGGTGCGGTCCAGCCACCCCAGGTGAACCGATGCGGCCAGGGCCACGGCGGCCAGCAGGAGCACGCCCGCGGATTCCGGCAGCAGCGGCCGGATAAAATAGGCCGCCATACCCACCAGGACCCAACCCATGAGCTTGCGCACCCAGAGCATCCACTCCCCGGAACGGGGCAATTTTTCCAGGCTGCCGGAAAAGATGGCCAGAATAAACAGGGGCAAGCCCAATCCCAGGCTGAGGGTAAAAAAGACCAGAAAGCCCAGCCACGGCGACCCCAGGCTGGCCACCCAGGTGAGCAACCCCAGCACAAAGGGGCCAATACAGGGCGCCGCCACCAGCCCCAGGGTCAATCCCATGAACAAACTGCCGAAATAGCCCGCATAGGATTTGGAAGCGGCCTGGGTCAGGCTGCCCGGCAGGCGCAGTTCCCAGAAACCGAAGAGGCTGGTGGCAAAAAGCACCAGGATGGCCGCCACCGCCACCAGCACCAGGGGATTTTGCAGCATGGCCCCCATGAGGCCGCCGGTCAAAGCGGCAATGACCCCCAGGGTGGAGTTGGTCACGGCCAGGCCCGCCAGGTAGAAGAGTCCGTGCACCACCAGGCGCCCCTGGCCCTGGCCGCTGCGGCCGCCAAAATAAGAAACGGTGATGGGGAGTAAGGGATAAACGCAAGGGGTCAGGTTGAGGGCCATGCCGCCCACAAAGATCCCCAGTAAGGTCCAGACCATGGCCCAACCGGCGAGGGGACCTGGAGCTTTTGCTGCCGCCGAGGGTTCGCAAAGGCCCAGGTGCGCACTGACCACGGGCAGGCCACCCTTCTGCCATTCCGGGAACCCCAAGGGATCGCGATAGACGTTTTTATAACCGAGCTTTACGGCCACCCGGGCCGCCGAGTCGCTGCGGACTCAGGTCAGGCCCGCTCAGTAAAAGACGATGGGCCGGTCCCGGTCAGGTCCCAGGAATCTGGCGAGGGGCCCCTGGGAACGCCAACGGGACCAGGCGGTGGGCTCCATGGGAAAGTTCACGGCTCCCGGGATGTGGCCGGTGTGATATTCCCAATCCTGCCGGGTGTCCACCAACAGGAGTTTGCCGGCGTCCTGCCGGTAGCGCGCCGCCAGTTCTTCGGTGGTTATCAGGCGATAGCCGCCGCTTTGGGCTTCGGCCTTGACGTCCTCCCATCTGGCCTCTTGGGTGATTATCGGCGGCTGGAGATACCAAAGCACCCCCAAGGTCAAGGCCGCGGCCGCCAGGGCCAAAAGTGTGGTTCCCTTTCGCTGCATTGCCTGTCTCGTTGCAGTTAAGATATTTTGCCTGCCCTCGACAATTTGGACATGAGGAAATTGGCTCCCCGCTCAGACAGCCCGAGCTTATGGGCCAGGTCCTCGGGGCTCAAGTGGCCGTGCTTTTTCGGAGCTAAGGCAAATAAGCGCCTTTTCTATTTTCTGTGAAAGGCAAAATCAAAGTCAAAGGCCCCTTAGCAAAGGCAGAAGACAGAAAACAGTAAACAGAAAACTGCCTTAGGTCAGGTGAAACACGGTTACCTCCGGCCGGGCGTTCAACCGCACCGGGGTAAACGTGGTCCCGATCCCGCGATTGACGTAGAGATGGCAGCCCTTCAGGCGGTAGAGGCCCTCAGGATAGGGGGTCATCAAGTGGGCCAGGCTGAGGTCCACTCCTGGCAGGCTTAACTTGATTTGACCCCCATGATAATGGCCCGCCAGGGTTAGCGGGATGCCCT
>JBEKDQ010000334.1:0-2565 GCA_050014275.1 Desulfobaccales bacterium
CGGCTCATTGCCGCGGCCCAGGCGGCCGCGGCACGCTGGGGGACGGGGGCCGGGGCCTCCCGGCTGGTGGCGGGCCACCTGGCCTTGCACCAGGCGGTGGAGGGGCGGCTGGCGGGCTTCAAAGGGACCCAGGCCGCGGTGATCTTCAGCACCGGTTACATGGCCAACCTGGGAGTGATCGCAGCCCTAACGGGCCCCGGGGACGCGGTCTTCTGCGACCGCCTCAACCACGCCAGTATCTATGATGGCATCAAACTTTCCGGGGCTATCCTGCACCGCTTCCCACACCGGGATCTGAACCGGCTGGAAGAGCTGCTGCGGCAAGGCCAAGGAGCCAGGCGGCGCCTGATCATTACCGACTCCGTCTTTTCCGTAGACGGCGACCTGGCGCCCCTGGCGGAACTGGTGGCCTTGAAGGATCGCTTCGGAGCCGCCCTGATGATTGACGAAGCCCACGCCACCGGGGTCCTGGGAGGGAAGGGCGCCGGCCTGGCCGAAGCCCTGGGCCTGAGGGAGCGGGTTGAAGTCCATCTCGGGACCTTTTCCAAGGCCCTCGGGTCCCTGGGGGGCTACGTGGCCGGGGAGCAGCGACTCATCGAGTACCTGCACAACCGGGCCCGTTCCTTCATCTATTCTACCGCCCTGGCGCCCCCGGTGCTGGGTGCCATAGAGGCGGCGCTTAAGGTGGTGGCCCGGGAACCTCAGCCCCGGGCTTACCTCCAGGAGGAAGCGGAGAGATTTCGCCGGGGGCTGGCGCAGGCCGGCCTGGATACCCTCGGGAGCCAGACCCAGATCGTCCCGGTGCTGGTGGGGGATAATGGCCGAGCCCTGGAATTTGCCACCCGCCTGCGGCAGCAGGGGCTGCTGGCGGTGGCCCTGCGGCCACCTACAGTGCTCCCGGGCCGGGCCCGGGTTCGGTTTTCCCTGTCCGCCGCGCATAGCCGGGAAGATTTGCAGCGGGCCCTTAACTCTATCATCGCCACGGCCCGGGCCATGGGGTTGGGGGCATGAGGACCCTGGTGCTGCTCCAAGGCTGGGGGGCCTCCGGGCGCCTTTGGCGGGGAGTTCAGGCGGCGGCAGCCTGCGACTCCGCGTGCGCCGTCCTGACCCCGGATATTCCCAGGTGGGAAGCGGGTTGGCTGGCGCAATATCTCAGCGGGCTGCCTCTTAAGGAAAGCGTCCTGGTGGGCTGGTCCCTGGGGGGCATGCTGCTGCTGGAGGCCCTGGGCCAGCTCCGGGGGCCGGCGCCCGGCGCCACGGTTTTGGTGGCCGTGCCTCTGGTCTTCTGCCGGCGGCCGGACCACCCCTGGGGCCAGCCGGCGTCAATGCTGCGGGCCATGCGCCGGGCCCTGGGGAGCGATTCCCGCAAGGTCCTGAACGACTTCGCCCTGGCCTGCCTGGCCCCGGGAGAGGCAGCCTTCCGGGAGGAGGCCGCGGCCGGCTTCGATTACCAGGCGGCCCCGGCTTTCTTGGCGCAGGGGCTAGATTATCTCAGGGATAAGGACCTGCGAGGCCTGCTGCCGCTTATCCAAAAAACCACAAACCTTTCCGGCCGGGTAGTCATCATCCAGGGAGAGCAAGACCGAATCGTTCCCCCGGCCCAGGGGCGGGATCTTCAGGAGCGCCTGCCGGGGTCGGAACTCCATCTGCTGGCGGCCGCGGGGCATATTCCCTTCCTCACCCAGACCACGGCGGTCAACGGCATCTTGCGAGGATTGCTCGGTGTTGCTGGTCCATGAGCCGGACGAGACCTGCTCCTGCTTCGAAAAATTTAGACTACACAGGCTGGAAGCCTCTGCCACCGAAAGCGGCAACCGGAAATCACCTAAATGGACGGCAAGCAAGGCATTCGGCGGAACTTTGCCCGGCGGGCGGGGTCTTATGACCGTCATGCCGGAGTGCAGCGCCACATGGCCTGGGGATTGCTATCCCTTCTGGAGGGCCTGCTGCCCCGGACCGGACGAATTATGGAGATTGGCTGCGGCACCGGCCATTTTACCCAACTCCTCAAGCAAGTCAGCAACGGGGCCTCCCTGGTGGCCCTGGACCTGGATGCGGCCCTGGTCGCCGCAGCCCGCCGCCGCCTGGGAGCGGCCCCCGGGGTAGCGTGGCTGGTGGCCGACGGCGAAACCCTGAGCCGGGGCCGCTTCGATGCCATCGTGGCCAATGCCGCCTTCCAGTGGCTTACCCGCCCGGCAGAGGCCCTGACGGCTTACTTCCGCCTGCTCTCGCCCGGGGGGGCGCTGGCCTTCTCCACCCTCGGGCCCGGGACCTTCCGGGAGTTGGCGGATTCCCTGGGGCGGGCCGCAGCCGCGGTGCAGCTTAACAACCAGCCGCCCATCGCCGCCCAAGGTTTCCTGGATGAGGCAGGCTGGTCCCGGATATTGGCCACAGCCGGTTTCCTGCAGATTAAGCTGGTCCGGGAATGGGTCACCGCCATCTACCCCTCGGTGCCGGAATTTCTCAAGGCCCTCCAGGCCATGGGGGCCACCAATCCCCAGCCCCGGCCGTTCTCCCCTCGCTTGTTCAGGGCCCTGTTACAGGCCTACCGGGACGGTTATGGGC
>JBEKDQ010000335.1:0-2549 GCA_050014275.1 Desulfobaccales bacterium
GGCGCGCCGGGCCTGGTAGTCCTCAAAGTTGCTGCAGGAGGAGATCTCCCGGTAGAGCCCCTGGCCCGGCAGCCAGACCTCGAGGTCGTAGGTCTTGGCCGCGGCGAAGCCCAGGTCCCCGGTGCACAATTCCACCACCCGGTAAGGGAGCCCCAGTTCCTGGAGGACCGATTCCGCATCCCTACGCAGGCCCTCCAGCTCCTCGTAGGAAGTTTCGGGAGTGGTGAATTTCACCAATTCCACCTTGTCAAACTGGTGCTGGCGGATCAGGCCCCGGACGTCCTTGCCATGGGAGCCCGCCTCGGAGCGGAAGCAGGGGGTATAGGCGGTGTAACGGAGGGGCAGGTTCTCGACCGGGAGGATTTCGTCCCGGTGAATGTTGGTCACCGGTACCTCGGCGGTGGGTACCAGGAAATAGTCCCAGCCCTCCAGTTTGAAGAGGTCATCCCGGAACTTGGGGAGTTGTCCGGTTCCCAACATGGAGGCCGCGTTGGTCATAAAGGGGGGCAGCACTTCCAGATAGCCGTGCCGGCGGGTGTGCAGGTCCAGCATAAAGTTGATCAGGGCCCGCTCCAGAGCCGCGCCGGCGCCCTTGAGCAGGGCAAAGCGGGCGCCGGTGATCTTGGCGGCCCGCTCGAAGTCGAGAATTCCCAGGGCTTCCCCGATCTCCCAATGGGGCCGGGGGGGGAAAGCGAAGGCGGGGGGCTCGCCCCAGGTCTTGACCACCGGATTATCGTCGCTGCCGGCGCCCAGGGGTACAGAGGCGTGGGGCAGGTTGGGCAGGGTCAGGAGAAAATTCCGCAGCCAGTCTTCGTGTTGCTCCGCCTTGGCCTCCAGATCATGGATATCCTCATTGATCACCGCCACCCTGGTTCTGAGGACCTTGGCCTCCTCCTGTTCTCCCTTTTTCATCAGGCCCCCAATTTCTTGGGACAGGTTATTCCGCTGGCGCCGCAGTTCCTCTACCCGGGTCAGCAGACGGCGGCGTTCACCCTCGTGGAGGAGAAAATCAGCCAGGGATACCTCCAGCCCCCGGTTTTTCATGGCCTGTTCCACTTGCGGCAGATGGTCCCGGACAAATTTCAGGTCAAGCATGGTTCCCCCTATCAAAGAGGAAAAAGTAAAAAGGAAAAAATCTGAGATATCTATTTTTGCTTTTGTATTCCTTTTTTTACTTTTGCCTTTACTTACCCGGTTTTCGGTTTTCGGTAAGACCCCTGAACAGCCAGTAGTATCCAGGCAAAAAAAAATGCATGGAGAAGATTACACATCTTGCAGTTAAACTCTAGACCATTGTAATTTCAGCGATACCAACATATTATATCGATGCTCACCAAATCCCCTCTCCTCCCCGTAGGGGCGGGGTTTCCCCGCCCGGGCGGCGGGCGGCGAGACGCCGCCCCTATCGGAGAGGGGGCGACACCGGGTGAGGGGTGGCTTCATCGGCCGTTCCATACCCCCCCCCTCACCCTGCCCTCTCCCCCCAAGGGGAGAGAGGGAAATAGCTAGTAAATTCCATGAATTGATTAGCTAGTGGGCATGCCTATGTTCAAACAATTCTCTACTTTGCCTCATAGCAAAAACCTTGCCGGATACTACTGCTGAAACAGCCGGTTTTCGCTTTTCGGTTTGCTTTTGTTTTGCCTTTTTACTTTTTACTTTTGCCTTTACTCACTATCCTGTTCAGCAAATCTTTCCCTGACGCTCTCGATGAGCTTAACCAGGCCGTCGGCGTTTTGGCGCTGGATAAAATAGAGGATATCGGCCACCGCATCTTCCAGGGCCCGCAGGGCCGCCCGGTTGGCGGGGTTCTGCAGCTGGATGCAGGCATACATCTTGGCGTCCTGGCTGAAGAGGCGCCGGGCCAGGTGATGCAGGGTGGAAAAGGTGGGCGTGGCGAAATCCTCCAGGTCCTGGGGCGCCACCCCCAGTTCCCGGATAGCCATTTCCAGGGCGATGAGGGTGAAGTGGGCCAGGCCCTGGACCACGGACATGAGGCGGTCGTGCTCCTTGGCGGTGGTGATTTTCACCCGGGCCCCGGCGTTGGTAAGGAGGTCCCTGAGCCAGTTGAACCAGCGCTCTCCCCGGCCGTGGCAGAGGACCACGGTTTGTCCGGCGATGCCCTTGGCGCCGGGGCCGAAGAGGGGGTGGGTTCCCACCACCTCCCCCGGGAAGTGAGCCAGCATGGCGCTCATGGGGCCCTGCTTCACCGAAGTCAGGTCCATCAAGGCGGCCTGGGGATGGAGATGAGGGGCCAGGGACCGAACGGTCTTTGCTACCTCGGGAATAGGCACGGAGAGCATCACCACGTCGGACAAATGGGCCACTTCCTGGGAAGTCTGCTCCGTATCCAGGTCCGCCACCAGCACTTCCAGACCCTGGGAGGCGAAGAAGCGCTGGAACCAGCGGCCCATCTGGCCGCGGCCGCCGATCAGGCCGATCTTTACGGCCATGAGATGGCCCTCTGGCGCAGCAGGATATCCGCCAGGGCAAGGCGCACCATGGCCAGGATCACCGGGACGATGCGGGGAATGGCGCTGATGTCATGG
>JBEKDQ010000336.1:0-2533 GCA_050014275.1 Desulfobaccales bacterium
CCTCCGGCGTGCCGGCCGGGATTTGACCCCCTCCCTGGGACGCTATCACCCCGAGATCGCTCAGCCCAGGGACCGCAACCCCGCCGAGCTCTCCTGTGAAGAGCTCATGGCCGCGGGCGCTCCCCAGCTCCTGTTCACCAACCTCATGGTGGCCAGCCTGATGCTCAACGCCTTCTATACCGTGCGTCTGGGCTCCCCGGGCTACGGCGAAGTCTACCTGGATATCCGGCAAAATCTCTGCCGCCCCGTTGCCAGGCCGGTGTAATACCAAGTTGCCGTCAAAAGCAGAAGAATCTTTTGCAGGGGCGCATCCAGGGGTGCGCCCAATAAGGGGCGGACACACGGTTCCACCCTGCACCAAAAGAACCAACGAGACGGCAACTTGGTATCAGATGGCCGGGCCGGCAGGTTTCCCGGGTGGCTGCCCCTACCTGACTGACCACGCCCGTTTTTGAAACAACCGGGAGTTCAGGGGGCCCGAAAAAAAACTCGGGGGAACCCCGATCCGGGTTTCCCCCGCAAAATTAAAGATAGCGGATCTGCTTGTTTGAGCTTTCCCTAGTCCAAAGCCTTTACTTTGTGTGCCCTTCTCTTAAGCTTCTTCCCGGGGTACATCTGCATCCTCTCCGGTTTCACGATTTCCGCCATGAAATCGTAATTCTGGCACATGAAGGGATAACAATTGGGATTGGCATTGATATTCAGGCAGTAATAGGGCTTGCTGTCACAGTAGGCCGTAAGTTCGAAGCGCCGCTTCCAGGAAATGTACTCGATCCAGCTCCGGGCCGGAATGATAAGAACGCCGTCGCTATTGCCCGAATAGAGCGAAACGTCACAGTTGCTATTATTCTTAATGATGCCCGTGTACTTGCGGGGCCGATCATGTTTCACCAAAGCCCCCGGGGTCGGCAGATCCCGCATATTAGGAAGCGCCGACGGATCCAACTCGAAGGGATCGAAAACCGGGGGCGCATTGCCGCCCGCAGAGGCCCCCACAGGCGCGGCATAGGCGCGTTGCGCTTGATCTGTGGGCAAACCCACCACTAACCAGACCAGGGCCAGCATGAGGAAAATTATTTTCTTGTCCATAGATTTATCCGCCATTTATTGAATTGGCTGGTGGCCAAATGATGAAGGCATACACCCCTGTCCGGCGGTCGTAGCAGCGCTGCTTTGCCTGCCTATCGGCGCCCCCTCGAAATCGTATTCGATGATGCCACCGGTTTCATCGTATCTAATCATTTTTAATCTCTTGCTGTAATTGATCATGGCAATGGCCCTGGCAAAACTATAAGGAGTTATTTGTGGAGGAGTGGTATGAATTGCCGGAAACCCAAAGCCGAACCCACCGCTGGTGTCTCCCGAACCGCCGTAGCCGTAACCGCCGATTAAAGCAAACTCGCCGTTTCCGCCTTGGCTACTAAGGCTGTATGTACCGACGGCGTTTCCTTGTGGATCTGTGCCGATATTTTCCGAATGGTTGTAGTTAGCGCATCCGGCAACCAACAACCCTGCCATTAGGATTAAGACCAAAATCTTCATTGACGTTCCCTCGTTAAAATTGTGATTCAGACCCCTGAATGACCCTGCCATCCCCGAACCGTCCCGCCTGACCAAATATTAGACTCAATCAATCATTAAAAACCTTTTGGCCATTTGTCAAGGGATTTTTTAAAATCTGCCATTTTTTCCTGCCCATAGGCCAGGTTGGATATTCTTGTAATTGATAATTCCATTTAAGTAATACGAACATAAAACTAATAATCCCTTATTCCATCTTTCAAATATCTGGAATTGAAATAGATAAACTGGTGGGGTTAGAACAGCGCCGGAAAGGGACTTGGATGGTAAATCACAGTAAGGAATGTGTTTAAATTCTCTAAATTAAGCCTTGGTCATTTCTTATTCCGGCAAATCCACCGCCTCACCGGTGAGGGCCGCCACTTCCGAAAGCAGGGCGCGGAGCAGGTCTTTCTCCGGCACCTGGCGCAGTTTGCGGCCCTTTTTGAACAGGACTCCCACCCCGGCGCCTCCAGCCACCCCGATGTCCGCCTCCCGGGCCTCCCCCGGCCCATTCACCACGCAGCCCATGATAGCCACCTTGAGGGGGGTGGTTACCGCCAGAAGGCGGCGCTCCGCCTCCTCCGCCAGCGAGAAGAGGTCCAGGCGGCAGCGTCCGCAGGTGGGGCAGGAAATCAGTTCTACCCCCCGCTCCCTGAGGTGCAGGGCCCGGAGAATCTCATAGGCCGCCCGCACCTCCTCCACCGGGTCCCGGGTGAGTGAAACCCGTATGGTGTCGCCGATGCCCTGGGCCAGCAGCATGCCGATCCCCAGGGCGGACTTCACCGTGCCGGCGATCAGCCCCCCGGCTTCGGTCACCCCCAGGTGCAAAGGATAATCCGTCCGGCGCGAGACCTCCCGGTAGGCCGCCACTGTCACCAAGACATCGGAGGATTTCAGGGAAATCTTGAAATCGAAGAAGCCCCAGTCCTCGAACTTCTTGACCCACCGGAGGGCGCTGGCCGCCAGGGCC
>JBEKDQ010000337.1:0-2532 GCA_050014275.1 Desulfobaccales bacterium
GCCCGCCCCCGCGCCCGCCCCGCCAATCCATTACAACACCCCTCAATCCTTTTCTAAAACATAGATCTCTGGCAAGGTGCGCTGCTGCTCGCCGCAGTCCAGGCCGTAGCCCACCAGGAACCCCTCGGCGGCCACCGGGAACCCCACGTAGTCCAGGGTGACCTCCACCTCCCGGCGCTCCCATTTGTCGATGAGGCAGCAGATCTTCAACGACCGGGGCCGGTGGCTGGCCAGGTGCTCCCTGAGGAAGGCTAAAGTGAGGCCGGTGTCCACGATGTCTTCCACGATGAGGACATGGCGGTCCCGCAAGGGCATCTCCACGTCCTTGGTAATGTGCACTTCACCGGAGGTCTCGGTGCCGGCCCCGTAACTGCAGAGGCGGACAAAATCCACCTCCACCGGAAACTCCAGGGCCCGCACCAGGTCGGCCATGAAAATGAAAACGCCCTTGAGGACGCCCACCAGCACCGGGTTCAGGCCGGCATAGTCATGGCTGAGGCGGGCCCCCAGCTCCCGAATGCGCCCCTCAAGGTCCTGCCGGGAAAAGAGGCAACGCCCGGCGCTATCGCTCATAACCTTACTCCTCCATCGTTAACCTTAGAAAAAGAGGGACAGGTTGTCAAACCCTAATCAGCAAGGCGCGCTTAAGCCCAGGCAGTAGAGAATTGTTTGAACTCAGGCATGCCCCCCTATCTAATATTTCATGGAATTTACAAGCTATTTTCCTCTCCCCCCTTGGGGGGGAGAGGGCAGGGTTAGGGAGAGGTATGGAACGGCCGATGAAGCCACCCCTCACCCGGTGTCGTCCCCTCGCAGGGGAAGGGGATTTAGTTGCGAGGTATAATATATTGATATCGCTGAAATTACAATGGTCTAGAGTTTAACTGCGAGATAGTGTAATCTTCTCCATGCAATTTTGTTGCCGGACACTCCTGGGGTTAAGCCCCCCAAGGCTCTTTCCCTGATCGTGAGCCGTCAAAATCTCCACGGCCCGCAACCCCACCTGAGTCAAGCGTTTCTCCGCCAGGCGCATTAGCCGCAGGGAAGCAGAATCCGTAGACTGCTCAGGCCTCGGAAATTCCCGCCCCGGTGATGGTCACATACCGGTAGGGGGGGCCCAGGTATTCGTCCCGGGCAGCCAGTTTCTCCATGCCGGCTCGAGCCGCCGCCACCAGGCTGGAAATGTGGGCCTTCTCTTTAATGAGCCGGTTGAGCGCGAATTCCAGTCCCAGCCGCCGGGGCAGGGTGAAGACCTCGGTCACCCGGTTATATTCGATTTTGGGAGGCTGGGGCCGGTCCCAAATGACGCACAACTGACCACCAGCGGCGGAGTAACCCGCCAGCACCAGATACAGATTGACGATGGGATCCGGCGGCGCCTTTTCACACATGCGGCGGAGGATCTCATCATAGCGGCCGCTGAAGAAAGGGATAGCCGCCTCTATGAGGGCGTTCAGGTCCGCCAGCCCTTCCTCTCGGGCAAAGGCGGCAAAGTCTTTGCAAAGATCGTGGGCCTCGATGGTCCCGGCCGAAGCCAGGAGCGCCTGCGGAGTAACGGGTATTATCCGGTCCAGGGTGATGAAGCGTTCCTCACCATAAGGCTCAAATAACACCGCGCGGCTGTCGGCGGCAACCAGGACCCCTTCCGGGGCGGCACAAGCAATCAATTGTCCCATCTTATCCTCCTGAGGTGAAGAATCTGGCTCCCTTAAAATAAATCTGATACTTAAGAAAATAATCCCATATCAGCCTCTGGCAAGGGAGGAATATGGGAGATGGGCCAGGAAAATTATACGTAACGACATAAACAATTGCGCATCCCCTGCACCTGCAGAGACGGCAAAATTTCCTCCCCTGCGGGGGGGCCGGGTGCGGGTGGTATCATCTTTGGAGTCTTCGCGGTGACCAGTTACCACCCTCCCCCCAACCCACTCCCCTCTCAGGGAGAGGGAGTTTGCCAATAGTCAGTCCAGGACTATTGATAGATAAAAAAAAGGGAATTATACACTTGACTCCCTCAATTATCTGCTGCAGGGGCGGGGTTTCCCCGCCCAGGGCGGCGAGACGCCGCCCCTACGGTAGAGACGGACTAGGGAGTCATATATATAATTCCCAAAAAAAAAAAATGGCGTTGCGTAGCACAGGAAGGAAGGAGGATGGAGCGGGAGAGGATAAAAATTGTGGCCGGTGGCCCTGACCAAAAACCTGCGGCGGTAACTTACGTCCCGAAAGGGAAGAGAGCGGGCCGCGGCCGCCCCGGCTCCAACCAGGGTTAAGGTTGCTAAACATCGCGGCCAATATTCATAACAGGGCCGCACCGGCGCTCCAGGGACTTGCCCGCCGCGACTCGCCCCTCCGTCATCTGGAAAACTATAAAAAAACCTGTATAGCCCCAGTAGTGTCCGGCAAGTTTTTTGCTATGAGGTAGGCGGTAGGGATTTGTTTGAACCTGCTATGCCCCCTATCTGAGCAATTCATGGAATTTACAAGCTATTTCCCTCTCCCCCCTTGGGGGGAGAGGGCAGGGTGAGG
>JBEKDQ010000338.1:0-2515 GCA_050014275.1 Desulfobaccales bacterium
AATCGACACCTACCACATGGCCGCGGTCACCATTGATGAAGCGCTGCGGCGTCTTCTGGCAGTGGGTGGCGTTCTGGAGCATATCGGCGGGGTGGACAACTTCTGTTGGCCCAACGTGGAGTATCACCCGAAGGACAACCCCGAGGGCAAGTACAAGGCGGCCCAATTGGTGCGGGCCTGCTGGGCCCTGCGGGACCTGTGCCTGGCTTACGGGATTCCCCTGCTCTCCGGCAAGGATAGCATGTACGTGGACGGCCTGCTGCCCGGGACCTTCGGGGAGACGCACCGGGTTTCGGGCCTACCCACCCTGTTTTTTACCGCGGTGAGCGTCCTGCCGGAGATTCGCCGGGCTATGACCCTGGAGTGGAAGAAACCGGGCGACCTCATCTATCTCTTGGGCCATACCCGGGCGGAATTGGGCGGCTCAGAGTTTTACGAACTTATGGGCTATGTGGGACTGAGCGTCCCGGAGGCCCGGCCAAGTGAGTTTCTGGCCTATTACCACCTGCTGGAGCGGGCCGGACGGGAGGAACTGCTGGCTTCCTGCCACGGGGTTTATCGGGGCGGCCTGTTGGTGCACCTGGCCCTGGCCTCCATGGCCGCGGGCCTGGGGGTGCAGGTGGACCTGGGCGGGGTGGCTCCGGGGGCCCCGGATTTCGCCGCCGCTTATGCCGAATCCGCCGGGCGTTTCCTGGTGAGCCTCGACCCATCGCGGCGGAGCCGCTTTGAAGAACTGTTTAAAGGCCAGCCCGTCTATCTGCTGGGAGAAGTGCGGCAAGATCGGCTGCTTCAAGTAAACCGCGGTGGCCAACTGTTGGAGGCTTCTCTGGAAGACCTCAGCATCGCCTGGCAGCGCCGCTTCGGAGACTTGATTTGAGGGAAATGGGTTTTCTGATACAATTAATCGGGGGATCGGAAATGAAATTAAATTTCCCCTCACCCTAATCTTTTCCCCCACGCCGGACAAAGCCACAGGCCAGAGGCCTGTGCCACTAAGACGCCGCCCCTATTGGCGAGGGGAGAGGGGATAAATAAGAGGCCCCTTAATCCTCCCATTAATAATTGATGGGCGCCAGCGGGCGGCATTGCTGAATTACTTGCATCATTATTAATAGAATTTCAATAAAATGTAAGTAAAAAGATGCGTGAGATGGAGGCAACACAAAAACCAAGAGGATAATTTATTAATGAGCTGGCTGAGGCTTGAAAACATCTAACGAAAATAAAAGAATGTTTAGAAACCTTAAAATAAAGATCATTCCTGGCGGAACTCATAGAAGAGCCGGTAACTGATATAATTAATGAAATTAATGCATGAAGAAGAAGCTTGAAAATCTAGTCCTCTGAACGATGATGGCAGTGATCTCATCGCTTATATTTGGGGCGAGGCCTCTGCGAAAATCCAGGGATTTCCCTGACTAATCCAAGGGTGGCTCAGGCGGGTGTATGACAGTCGAGGGCGGCTGTCCCACATGGCGCCTCCACCTCGTTAAACAGGAAGAAACTATGCACGCCGAGATGTTGGTCCTGCGGTTCAACCCGGAGGTGGTGGATCAACCCATCATCTACCGGCTGGTTAAAGACTTTGATCTGGAATTCAATCTGCTGAAGGCCACCATCTACCCCCAAAAAGAAGGGGTGATGGTCATGGAGCTTCGGGGCCATCCCCAGAACTTCCGCCGGGGTCTCAGGTATCTCCGGGATTCCGGAGTCCAGGTGAAACGGGTGGCCCGGGAAGTGCGGCGCAATGAGGAGCGCTGCTACCAGTGCGGCACCTGCATTGCGGTCTGCCCCACCGGCGCCCTTTATCTGGAGCGGCCAGAGATGGCGGTGCTGTTTGACGCCGGCAAATGCAGCGCCTGTGAGCTGTGTTGCCCGGTTTGCCCGGCCCGGGCCATGGAAGTCCAACTGGACCGCAGCGCCCTCTAACAAAAAAGTTCGACGGTCGCCTTGCTCTCATTTTTTATCGGCGTTTACGCCGCAGTCATCCCCTCCGTTTACTTCCTGCTGCCCCTTTATTTACAGGGCAACCTCAAGTTCAGCGGCGTCCAGATCGGCCTGCTTTACGCGGTCTTCAACCTTAACGCCATCCTGGTGGCCTTTCCGATAGGGGTCAGCGGCGACCGTTATGCGGCCCGGGTCCTCACCCGCCTGGGCCTGACGGGCTGTGCCCTGTGCCTCTGGGGCATGGCCAGCCTGAGGAGTTTCTGGCCTTTTTTCCTGATCTTCTGGGGCTTCGGCCTGAGCGACGCACTTCTGGGCCAATCGCTGAATATCATGTTGTTCAAAGGGAGCGGGGCCGAAGGGGATACGGCCAGGCGCTTCGGCCATTTCAATGCCATGCGGATGGGAGGCATGATGTTAGGGATCCTGGCCGGCGGCTTCCTGGTGCATCTCCTCAATTTCCCCCGGGTTTTGCAGCTCTGCGGGGTGGTCCTGTTGCTGATGTGGTGGCCCTCCGCCTGGCTGCCGGTGGTGCCGGCGGTGCGGGCCTCCATGTGGGAATATCGCCGGG
>JBEKDQ010000339.1:0-2504 GCA_050014275.1 Desulfobaccales bacterium
GTTGGGGCTCATCGCCATTTACGCCTTTGGTGAATTTCTGGGGCGTCGTCCCAGCCTGCCATATTTAACGGCGCTAATGGTTTCCACTCTGGTTACCCTGATCAATCCCTACGGAGTGGGATACTGGCAGTATCTGGTCCATGCCGTGACCATGCCGCGGCCCTATATCACCGAGTGGGCTCCGGTCTTCCAGGCCTACCAGGCTCAAACAGTTAACCTCACCATGATTATCTACATGCTGACCCTGGTCCTCGCCGGTCTTCTGGGGATGTGGCATTCCCGCTGGCGTGAAGTCACCGCCTCTTTGGTCCTGGCAGTAACCCTGGTCCTGGGCTTGCGACACATCCGGCACGTCCCCTTCTTTCTGCTTTCGGCGGGGGCCTACTTGCCGGTTTGCCTGAATATGAACCTCGATTTTTTGCTAGCCCATCTAAGGATAAAGCAGTTAGGCTGTCAAGCGCGGCTGACCATCGCCGCTATGGTCTTCCTGGGCCTCTTTACGCTGGCGAATCTTTCCTTCTTCGCCACCAAGAATCCCCTGAGCTGGCAACTCCCCGATACGGCCACTCCCCAGGTCAGGAGTAAGATCTACTATCCGCAGCAAGCGGTTAATCTCATCAAAAAGCTGGGGATTTCCGGGAAAATCCTGGCCCAATTCGTTTGGGGGGAATACCTCATCTGGGAACTTTACCCCCGTTGCCTGGTGGCCCTGGATGGCCGTTATGAAACAGTTTATTCCCCGGAAATTGCCGAAAATTATTTCGACTTTTGTTATGCCCGTCCAGGCTGGCGGCAATTCCTCAGCAAATATCCACCGGACCTGATTCTGATGGACACAAGGATGAAGATTGTCGAGCTGCTCCGCCAAGAGCCGCACTGGCGCCAGGTATATGCGGATGAAAAGTCGGCGCTCTTCCTTGCCGCAAGGGCGATTCCGGAGGGTTCCGGAGAAGGGGAAAGATTGGACCGGGGAGCTAAGTAAAGCGGTTCATAACGGCTAAGCCAGTAAAATATGCCAGCAGATGACCTCTTCCCTTTCCACTTTCATTTCTCCTTAAACCAAGGCCATGGGAACTCCCGTGAGCAAGAACGGCAAAGTTCTCATTACAGTGGGAATAATTAAGGTTTCTTCAATCCCCCTTAGTAAGTGCCGCGCTAGTCGCCTCTGCCGATGGGTTTGAGGTCCAGGCCCACCAGGTGCAGGTGGTATAGCCCCTCGGCCTCGGCGAGGCGCTCCGGCCAGGGCCGCCGGTCGAATAAAGGCGTCAGGTCCCATAGGCGCACGGTTTTATCCCAGGAGGCGGAGGCCAGAACCCGGCCATCCGGAGAAAAGGCCACGCCGGAAACAGCTTCCTTATGTCCGGTGAGGGTGGCCAGGGCCCTGCGGCCGGGCACGTCCCACAAGCGCACGGTTTTATCCCAGGAGGCCGAGGCCAGGATCCGGCCATTGGGAGAAAAGGCCAACCCGTTAACCTTGTCCTCGTGTCCGGTGAGGGTGGCCAGGGTCCGGCGGCTGGCCATGTCCCAGAGGCGCACCGTCTTATCATCGGAGGCGGAAGCCAGAAGCCGGCCATCCGGAGAAAAGGCCACTGGTCTCACCATGCCTTCATGTCCCGTAAGGGTGGCCAAGACTTTGTGGCTGTCGAGGTCCCACAAGCGCACGGTTTTATCCCCGGAGCCGGAGGCCAGAACCCGGCCGTCCGGAGAAAAGGCCACACTTCTCACCTCGCCCCCATGTCCGGCTAGCGTGGCCAAAGCCTGCCTGCTGACCACGTCCCACAAGCGCACGGTCTTATCATCGGAGGAGGAGGCCAGGATCCGGCCGTCCGGAGACCATGCCAAGCCGTTCAGCATGTCCTCATGCCCGGTGAGGGTGGCCAAGAGCAGGCGGCCGGCCACGTCCCACAGGCGCACGGTCTTATCCCAGGAAGCGGAGGCCAGGACCCGGCCGTCCGGAGACCAGGCCACGCAGGCAACCTCCTCCTCATGTCCGGTGAGGGTGGCCAGGGCCCGGCGAGTGGAGACGTCCCAGAGGCAAATGGTCTTATCCCTGGAGCCGGAGGCCAGGAACCGGCCGTCCGGAGAAAAGGCCACACTAATCACCCGATCCTTATGCCCAGTGAGAGTGTCCCGTACCTGGAGGGCGGATACATCCCACAGGTACAGGGTTTCATCCCTCGAGGCGGAGGCCAGGATATTTCCATCAGAAGAAAAGGCCACACTATTCACCTGGTCTTCTTGCCCGGTGAGCGTGGCCAGGAGTTGGCGGCCGGCCACGTCCCAGAGGCGCACGGTATTATCATCGGAGCCGGAGGCCAGGAGCCGGCCATCCGGAGAAAAGGCCATGCTCTCAACCTGGCCATCGTGTCCGCTGAAAGTAGCCAGGACCTGGTGGCTGGACACGTCCCAGAGGCGTACTTTTCCATTCCCCGAGGCCGAGGCCAGGACCCGGCCGTCCGGAGAAAACGCCACCTTGGTAACAAAGCTATCAGGCGCGGTGAGGG
>JBEKDQ010000340.1:0-2502 GCA_050014275.1 Desulfobaccales bacterium
TTATCTCTTCTCAGAGCCGGCTGCATTGGGCGGGTAAAAGCCGGCGGTCCTTTCACAACCACAGGAGGAAAAATGAAATCTATAGTGACGGTCCTTTTTTTGCTGTTGCTAGGAATTGCGGCGTCGGCATGGGCTCAAGGCGGTTCCGTGGAAAAGGGAAAAGCCCTGGTAGAGAGCAAACACTGCGCACTGTGCCACAAGCAGGGCGGAAACCTGGGCAAGCCCATGGAAATGCTTGTCGGGACCAATAATGACGCTTACCTCAAGGAGGCGCTCATCAACCCCAAGAAAGCCCTCGGGCCCCAAGTAAAAATGCCGGAATTCAAGTTGAGCGATGCAGAACTGCAGGACGTCATCGCGTATCTTCGGTCCATTGCGAAAAACTGAGGGTTGTGACCGGCTGCATCCACTCTTTTAGCCTCGATTTGGAACCCCTTCATGAATGGGCATAGGGCCCCGCGCCCTAAAGTTGAGCGATGCAGAACTGCAGGACGTCATCGCGTATCTTCGGTCCATTGCGAAACACTAAGGGTTGTGACCGGCTGCATCCGCTCTTTTAGCCTCAATTTGGAACCCCTTCATGAATGGGCATAAGGCCCCGCGCCCTAAATTGGTTTCCGCCCTGGTCGGCAACTGGGTTGGCATCTTCGGCCTTGTGGTGGCCGCGTGCAGCCTGTTCGCCGATCTTTGTCTGATAGCAATTGACTTTTTTCACGGTTTCAGACAGCCCTACATGGGCATCCTGACCTTCCTGATTGTCCCGTCATTTATCTGGATCGGCCTCATTTTCGCGGGAGTGGGAGTATGGCTGGAACTCCGCCGGCGCAAAAAACCGGCGGCGGTTGAGGCCCGCGTTGAGGCAAGTGGCGGGAGGCGCACGCGCCAACTTGTCACGGCGTTTGCCTGCGCCTTCATTTTTCTTATGCTCACCTCGTTAGGAAGCTACCGCGTATTTCAGGTGACTGAATCGCCGCAGTTTTGCGGCGCTTTGTGCCACACGGTGATGAAGCCGGAATACACCACGTACAAAATCTCTCCCCACTCAAGGGTGCGATGTACGGAATGCCATATCGGCCCGGGGGCCTCCTGGTTTGTGCGCTACAAGATCTCCGGCCTCTATCAGGTCTATGCAGCCGTTACCAACATATATCCACGGCCCATTCCAGTGCCGGTCCAAAACCTGCGGCCCGCGCAGGAAACCTGCGAACAGTGCCATTGGCCGGCGAAATTTTACGGATGGGTGGAACTGCGTCGCCAATTCTTCCTGCCTGACAAGCAAAACACTCCGTGGAACATAAGAATGCTGGTGCATGTGGGAGGGGCAATTGCCACCGAGGGACCGGTTGGAGGCATCCACTGGCATATGAATGTGGCCAACCGCATGGAGTACATAGCCACGGACGAGAGCCGGCAAACCATACCCTGGGTGCGCGTGACGAATCGAAAGACAGGCGCGGTCACCGTCTACCAGTCAAAAAACAATCCATTGACCCCCCAACAACAAACTCTGCCCATGCGGGTGCTCGACTGTGTCGACTGCCACAATCGTCCCACCCACATTTTCGATTCTCCCTACAGCGCGCTGGATGTTTCCATGTGGCTGGGTCGTATCGATCCTTCCATTCCTTACATAAAAATGAAGGCGGCCGAGGCTCTGGTCAAGGCCGCCGGGGCCGTCTCGCAGGCCGGTGGGAGTGCCCTGGTTGCTCAACAACTCTCGAAAGAATATTCTGATTACCAGGACCAGCCAAAGATCGGGCAGGCGATCTCTGAGACTCAGAGGATCTTTCTAGACAATTTCTTCCCGGAAATGAAAACGGACTGGAAAGTGCGGCCAAACAATATCGGGCATTATATTTGGCGGGGTTGCTTTCGCTGCCACGATGGTTCCCATGTCGACCAGACAGGACAGGCCGTCTCCAATGCATGCGACACCTGTCATATAATCACCTTCCAGGGCGGTCAGCCAAAACCGGAGACTGTGAGCCTGCAGGGGTTGAAATTCTACCACCCTGGAGGAGAAATCCCCCCGGAAATCCTGTGTAGCGAGTGCCATAGCGGCGCGCCTTAGTCTGTCGCTGACAAATCGAGAAGTGCATGATTCCTGCGTTTTTTCGCAAGGTCAAAACGGCGGTAAACGACTGGAGCCCTAACTCACGCAGGCGGATTAATCACCGATCTGGGCGGCCACTTGCTCATCCGTGTAATGTTTGAGCGTAATGGCCTTGGCGGGCGCCAATGGGGAGAAGTTCGACCGCCTCCTGGCCGCTAATGACCCCGGCACGGCGCAGGAACTTCTGTAGGATAGTCCTGGGACCTAACCCTGGGTTTCCTCCCGGGCCCAAGGGCTGCGGCGAAACCAGCGGTAAGTTTGGTCCAAGCCCTCTTCCAGGGGAATCCTGGCCTGCCAGCCCCTGGCCGCCAGGCGGCTGATATCCAGCAGTTTCCGGGGAGTGCCGTCCGGTTGGCTGGGATCGAAGCGGAGGCGCCCTTGGAACCCGG
>JBEKDQ010000341.1:0-2500 GCA_050014275.1 Desulfobaccales bacterium
CAGACACCTGGAAAATGTGGTGCCGAAAGACAATCGCGTCCATACAACTATTTGATATCACTATATTTTAAAAAACTGACTGTAGAACTTGGGTTAGAGTTTGGTAAGTAGTAAGACAAGCTTTTATCCCCTCCCCCTTGAGGGGGCGACACCGGGTGGGGGGTGGGGTAAAGGCACTTCCTCTGGCAATATTCCAGCTTCCTGGCATTTGTCAGGCGGAACCCCGCAGATCCTGTAGGATGCGCAGCGCGCACAATTTAGATTAAAGGAAGCAGCAATATTTCGGTCCGCAGAGCGCACCCTACATGTCTGAGGTTATTTCGCCCGCAATGGCTCCTTCAAGGCGGCGATGAACTCGCCCACTTCTTTGATGAGTTTCTGCCCCTTAAGCCTGGCCACCCGCTGGACAATGGCGCTGCCCACCACCACCCCATCCACATAAGGGGCCAGCCACGCCACTTGCTCCGGGGTGGAGATGCCGAAGCCCACTACCAGGGGGCATTTCACCAGGCTGCGGACTTCCCGCAAGGACGCGATCAGGTCCGGCGGCAGCTCTCGCCGCGCCCCGGTAATCCCGGTTACCGAAACATAGTAGAGAAACCCCCGGGTGAGCCGGCCTATCCTTTGAATGCGCTGGTCCCCGCTGGTGGGGGAGGCCAGGAAGATCGCGGCCACCCCGGCCTTGGCGGCGGCCAGCCGCCAGGGTCCCGCCTCCTCCGGCGGCAGGTCCGGGATGATGAAGCCGTCCACCCCCAGGGCCGCGGCCTCCTGGACGGTGCGCTCCAGTCCGTATTGCAGGATGGGATTGTAATAGCCCATCAAGATCAGCGGTATTTCCGTTTCACGGCGCAAGGCCCCCGCCACTTGCAAGACCTCTTTAAGGTGCACCCCCATCCGCACCGCCCGGTTGCTGGCCGCCTGAATAGTGGGGCCGTCCGCCAGGGGGTCGGAAAAGGGAATCCCCAACTCCAGCAGGTCGGCGCCCCTGGCCGCCATCTCCAGGGCCAGGGCCCGGGTGGTGGCCAGATCCGGGTCGCCGGCGGTGATGAAGGGAATGAGGGCGCCCTCCCCCCTGGCTTTAAGTCGCTTGAATACCCGATCAATCCGCCTCACCGGACACCTCCAGGGCCTCGGCCACCGCCTCGACATCCTTGTCCCCGCGGCCGGAGAGATTGACGATAATCAGGTCAGCCGGGGAATATTCGGGGGCCAGATGCTGCAGATAGGCCACCGCGTGGGCGCTTTCCAGGGCCGGCAGAATTCCCTCGGTCCGGGACAGCAGTTTGAAACCCTCCAGGGCCTCCGTATCGCTCATCGCCACATATTCGGCCCTTCCTGAATCCTTGAAATAAGAGTGTTCCGGGCCGACCCCGGGGTAATCCAGCCCCGGCGCCAGCGAATGGGCTTCCTGGATATTGCCCCATGGATCTTGCAAGAGATAACTGAAGGCGCCGTGCAGCACCCCCACGCTGCCGGCCACCAGGGTGGCGGAGTGCTGCCCGCTGCTCAGGCCGTGGCCCGCGGCCTCCACCCCGATAAAGCGCACCGGATCGTCCACAAAGGAATGAAACAGGCCCATGGCGTTGCTGCCCCCGCCCACGCAGGCCACCAGACACTGGGGCAGACGGCCGGTAAGCCTGTGCAACTGGGCCTTGGCCTCCCGGCCGATGACCGCTTGAAAGTCCCGGACGATCATGGGATAAGGGTGCGGCCCGCCCACGGAGCCCAGGACATAGTGGGTGTGGCGCACGTTGGTGACCCAATCCCGGATGGCGTCGTTCATGGCGTCCTTAAGGGTGCGGCTGCCGGACTCCACCGGGATCACCCGGGAGCCCAGGAGACGCATGCGGATCACGTTGAGGCGCTGCCGCCGGATATCCTCGGCGCCCATGTAGATGTCACACTCCAGCCCCAACAAGGCAGCCACCGTGGCGGTGGCCACCCCGTGCTGGCCGGCGCCGGTTTCGGCAATGATCCTTTTTTTACCCATGCGGCGGGCCAGAAGCCCCTGGCCCAGGGTGTTGTTGATCTTGTGGGCCCCGGTATGGGCCAAGTCCTCCCGCTTGAGGTAAATTTGCGGCCCTCCCAGGGCTTCGGTCAGATGCCGGGCGTAATACAAAGGCGTGGGCCGGCCCACGTAATCCTTGAGATACCAGGACAACTCCTCCCGAAATTCCCGCTCCCTGCTGATCCGATGATAGGCCGCCTCCAACTCTAAAAGGGCCGGCATCAGGGTCTCCGGCACAAACCGGCCCCCATACCGCCCAAATCTGCCATGCCGATCCGGTAACAATTGAACCTCCTTGGTTCGTAGCAGTAACCAGTGGTCAGTAACCAATGATCAGTGATCAGTGTCTTTTTCAACAATAAACCTGCTTTCTTCCTCTTGAATTCATTTCTGTCCGGCTAGGCCAGAGCTAAGGTTAACTGCTTAGAATCGCTAATTATATCGGTTGTTGTGGGAGGCGGCTCAAAAAGTTCCTTGAAGGTGCAAGTTCTG
>JBEKDQ010000342.1:0-2476 GCA_050014275.1 Desulfobaccales bacterium
CGGCAACCGGTCATCCAAGGAGGAAGTGGCCCAGGTCTATCCGATAATTTGCCCGTCATAAAGGTTCCAAAATCGTCCTAAGATAGGAGACTCAACTAAATTACATTGGTTTTTCAACAGCCTGCTAATTCCGATCCGAATTGTCGCAGAAAAAGGCCCGCACGGAGGCGATCACTTTCCTCAACTGGTCTTCCGTCATCGCCGGAAAGAGGGGCAAGGTAATCTCACGGGCGACTATGTCTTCAGTTTGGGGGAGGTGATGGGAATGATTATCTGGCCAGAGTTTCCGGTAATAAGAAAACCGGTGGACTGCTGGATAGTGAATGCTGGTCTGGATTTGCTGTTTTGCCAGGGCGCTCATCAAGGCGGCCCGCCGGCTGCGGTCGGCCAGCACCGGAAAGAGATGGCAGGAGGAGCCCACCGGCATCCCCTGGAAAGGAAGGACTAATTGCTCGAGATCCTTCAACCCTTCCCGGTAGCACCCGGTTAACTCCCGGCGGCGGGCATTTTTCTCTGCCAGGTTGCGGAGCTGCACCAGGCCCAGCGCCGCCCGCATTTCATCTATGCGATAATTGTATCCCCTGGCTACCACATCGTAGCTGAAGCTGTGGCCCCGGTGGCGATCCCAGGTGAGGGTGGTCATGCCATGGGAGCGCATGATCCTGATTTTTTCGGCCAGGCCGTCATCGCCTGTCACCACCATGCCGCCTTCGCCAGTGGTCATATTCTTGTTGGCGAAGAAGCTGAAGCAACCGACGTCGCCGATGGTCCCCACCATTTGAGGACCATCTTGAGATTGGTAAACCGCGCCGGGGGCGTGGGCGCAGTCCTCGATGATTTTCAGATCATATTTGGCGGCCAGGGCCCGCACCCCGTCCAGGTCGCAGGGATAGCCCCCGTAGTGGAGCACCATGATCGCCCTGGTTCTCTCCGTTACCTTGGCGGCGGCGTCTGCTACCGAGAGGTTCAGGTCGTGGGGACCGTTGATGTCGATAAACACCGGCCTGGCCCCGGTGTAGAGGATGGCATTGGCGGTGGCCACGAAGGTGAGAGCGGGACAGAGGACCTCATCGCCCTCTTTGAGCCCCACCGACTCGCAGGCCAGGTGCAGGGCGGCGGTGCCGTTGGCCACCGCGAAGGCATGTTTGACGCCCAAAAACTCGGCGAATCGATGCTCAAACTCCTCGGTCTTGGGCCCCATGGAGAGCCAGCCGGATTTCAGGACCGCGGTGACGGCTTCAATCTCTTCGTGACTCAGGGTGACGTCGGCGAGCGGTACTTGCCAGCGATTTATGGCTTCAGACATTGTAGATATCCGGTTTGTAACGGGAGAGGTTTTCCTGAATAAATTTAATGGTCCTGGCTAAACCTTCCTCAAGGCTCACCCTTGGTTCCCAGCCAATCAGTTCCATGGCCTTGCGGTGGTCGCAGAGTAATTCCATCACCTCGCTGGCCTCGGGCCGCACCCTTTCATCTTCGGTAACCATACGTTTGTTGCCACCCAGCAAATATACGATCTTACCTGCCAGTTCTCCAATGGAGACTGACTTCCCTGAGCCGATGTTGATCACCTCGCCGATGGCCCTGGGGCTCTCCGCCACCTTGATAAAGCCCTCCACCGTATCGCTCACATAATTCAAGTCCCGCACTGGGGTCAAACTTCCCAGCCGTATTACCTCTCCTGACAAGGCCTGGCTGATGATGGTGGGAATCACGGCCCGGGCCGACTGCCGGGGACCGTAAGTGTTGAAGGGCCGGATGGTGGCCACCGGCACCCCGAAAGAGAGATAATAGCTCTCCGCCAACTTGTCCGCCCCGATCTTGCTGGCGGCATAGGGGGATTGCCCCCTTAAGGAATGTTTTTCGTCAATGGGGGTGTATTGGGCCGTGCCATAGGTCTCACTGGTGGAGGTGTGGACAAAGCGCCCCACTCCCTGCTGCCGGGCCGCCTCTAGAAGGTTTAGAGTACCACCACAGTTGACCGCCACGAACTGGGAAGGGGCGATATAGGAGTAGGGGATGGCGATAAGGGCGGCAAGATGAAAGACCACTTCACAACCGGCCAGAGCCCGGGCCACACCGAAGGGGTCGGTGATATCTCCAGCCACCACCTCCAAATGATCTTTCACCGCGGCGGGCAATAATTCCAGCAGGCCCCAATCGTTGCGAGAGTTGTATCGCACCAGGGCTCGCACTCGGGCTCCCAGTTCTACCAGGCGTTCCACCAGGTGGCTGCCGATGAAACCTCCGGCGCCTGTGACCAGGACTTTTTTGTTTTCCCAGTTCATAAATCTCGAAAAGTTAAATCCCAATTAGGAGCCTGTCCCAAATTCAGTTGAAAGTGGGTGGCGGTTAAAGGTTGATAAAGATTAGGCTGCCATTTGTTTGGAGTCAAGGGCAACCTCGTTATCCAGTTTGACTTTGAACATCCAAAGATCACGATAGCGCAGGATGCGGCGAAAATTCTTTTCAGTCT
>JBEKDQ010000343.1:0-2450 GCA_050014275.1 Desulfobaccales bacterium
GGCGCAAAAATCCTGGAGCGCGACGAAGGTCTGCGGCTTTATCGGTTGCAGTTCGCCGACGAAGCCGCCGCCGCGGCCGCCGCCACTCAACTGGCGGGCGACACGTCGGTCGCGCGCGTTGATTCCAACTACGTGGTGGATCCTCCCGCCCCCGCGCGATCCGATCCGCTGGCCGGCCCGGTTGGCCCAGGCTCGCTGCTCAATCCCAAAACACCCGTCAATGGGCTGGTCGTCGGCCTCATTGACACGGCGGTGCAAATGCAGGACCAAATGAAGCCCTATTCCCTGACGCCGCTGAGCGTGGTGGGGCAGCCCGATCCTTCCGCCGACCAAATTACCCACGGCACCAGCATGTTCGAGACCATGATCCAGGGCATGGCCGACGCGCCGAGCAAGATTCTGCCCGTGGATGTTTATCCCGGCGGCGACAGCACCACCACCTATGAAGTGGCCGAAGGCATCATTGCCGCTGTCAACGCCGGGGCCAACCCGATCAACCTCAGCCTGGGGAGCACCGGCAACAGCAGCATGCTGGCCGACTTGATCGCCGAAGGGACGCAAAAGGGCATTCTCTTTGTCGCCGCCTCCGGCAACACGCCCGGCACGGCGACCACCTACCCGGCGGCATATCCTGGAGTGCTGGCCATCACCGCCTCGAGTCCCAATGGGCAATTGGCCCCTTACGCCGACGACGGCTCCTTCGTGCAGGCGATGGAACCGGGCACCTCCATCGTGTATCTCAACGGGCAGGGCTGGCAGGTCCAAGGCACCTCCACGGCCACCGCGCTGGCCACCGCTTCCATCGCGGAAATCATCAACCAGCAGCACGTCACCCTCTCCCAGGCCGTCACCCAATTCATCCAATCCCACCCCCCGCCCAGACAATAGCTTTGGGGGAGCGATTAGCGTCCTGGCGAACCCACTCAGCGATGGCAGCCTGTTTTGGGGCGGTCGCCCCACGGGACATTGTGGGGTTCTAAAAAATCGGAGAAATCGGAGAAATCGGAGGTTTTTGACCTTGCCTCCGCGGGGCATTGTGGTATCTAAACTATTGATTAACAATATGTTACGAAACGGTTTTGATCTCTTCCCACCGTGGGCATTGTGGTATTTTGAGAGGATTATCCTCCTCCGCCCTCCGGGCTATGGAGGACGAGGCAGGAGGATGGCAGGGATGAGTTTTGATCTTGCCCGCGCGGAGCGGCCTGTAAAGAAAACTTTGGCGACCCAGGAAGAACTCAATAAAGAAAATTGGGGACAAAAGCGTTTTGCCTGTTGACACCCGCCCTAATGGGTGACCCCTTTCCCGTTTCGACTGAGTCTCGGACGGAGAGGGCTGCAAAATGGACGAAGCTATGGTCTGACCCGAATGGCCCTTAGATAAGACCTAAGACTTTCTTGCCCAGGCATTTGCGTCGCTTCGGATGAGGCATGGTTTCAAACAACACTTGTCGGCTTAACCGTTGCATTTCCTTCAAGGTGTCTTGCAGTCGACGCCAATTGGCGATCGCTTCCCGCATCCATTCATACTGTGGGCGCGATAACGCCACGCTCACCGTTTTGCCTCTCACTTTGCGGGTCCATTGGTAACAGGGGCCTCCTGCTCCCGGCCCGCGATCCTGGACATAGCCTTGGCTGATCCACCCGATGGCCGTCAACCGGGCTCGCAGCCCGGCGTATTGAGCTTCCCTTTGGCCCAAAGTTTTTTTCATGAAAAGAGGTCTAGCATGGCTGTCAATAGGGCGGTGTATATACCGCCCTATGCCAACGCCCTTTTTCCCCGCCTTCCGCTCCCGGCTGGCCGCCCTGGGCCGCCGCACGGTTCATTCCCTCCGCCAAGCCACCCTGGCCCAACTCCAGGAACACCTGCGCGACTTCCTCCCCGCCCCGCTCCTGGCCGCCCAGGACAACGGCCCCAACAGCCGCCAGCGGGTCTTCTCCCTGCGCCTGACCTTCGAGTGCTTCCTCTGGCAGTTGCTCCAACCCAAAACCTCCTGCCGCCAGGTCGTCCGCCAAGTCCAAGCCCTCTTGCGCCTGCACCACCAAGCCCCGGTGGATGAGGGCGATTCGGCTTATGTGCAGGCCCGCCTGCGCCTGCCCCGCGAGCGGCTGGAAAAGGCCTTGAGCGCCACCGCCCAGGCCGCCGATCGCCGCGCCGGTTGCGGCGGTCAATGGCAAGGCCGGCCCGTCAAAGTGGTGGATGGTTCGTCCACCCAATTGCCCGACACTCCCGCCAACCAGGAACGCTATCCCCAACCCTCCACCCAAAAGCCCGGCTGCGGGTTTCCCCTCATGAAGTTTGTGGCCCTTTATTCCTTGCGCAGCGGCGCCATCCTCCACGCCCTGAGCGGCAACTCCCATCAGCACGATCTGCGCCGGCTGCGCCGGCTGTGGGACCAACTGGAAAAGGGCGACATCCTCATGGGGGATCGCCTCTTTGGCGAGTTCAC
>JBEKDQ010000344.1:0-2439 GCA_050014275.1 Desulfobaccales bacterium
ATACCGGCACCTTCTCCGGGCCCATCACCATCAACCCGAACGGCACTTTCAATTACAGTTACACCAACCTCTCCGGCAGCAACGGCACCTATACGGTAACCGGCACCGGCTCGACCAGCGGCACCCCCGGCACCTATTTCAGCCAGACGGCCGTGGGCAGCACGGCCCAGACCGGCAACCCCTCGGGCAGCCAGGAAACGTTAACCAACCTCAACGGCTATCCCATCTGGGGCACCCGCATCGGGGTCTATCCTGGGACTTTTGCCGCCACCATGAACCTGACCACCACCGCGCCGGTGTCCGGCTACTATCCTCCCGCCGACCAGGGCAGTTTAGCCGCCAGCATGCAGGGCGTCGTCAGCGGTCCGGCCGGAGGGGCGCAAACCGGGGTGATGACCACCATCGGCGGCGGCCAGGAGGAAGGCAGCAACTCCTGGACCTTTGCCGGGCCGGTGACCATCAACCCGAACGGCAGCCTCTCCGCCAGCTTTTACGGCACCAATACTGATAATAGCGTTACCCCGGCCCCCGCCGGCCTTTTCAAACAGTCGGGCACCTGGAGCCAGACGGCCCAGGCGATTCCCACGGCCAGCACTTATAGCTTCAGCATCCCATTGACCGACTCGGACTATATCAACCCCACCAGCACGACCCAGGCCAGTGTTCAGAGTCAAGGCTTCGGGACCCGCACCGGCGTTTTCCCGGGCACGTACCTGGGCTACGTTGAGAACGGCACCCTGACCGGATCTTCCGGTTCCTTTTCTGTGGGGAACGGCAGCAACATAGGTGTTTCCGGGACCCTCTCCGGCACGGTCACCGGCGTGCTCGGCGGCTATACCCTCACGGGGAACGGCAGCTTCAGCGCCACTTCCGCCACTGGGCAAGCCGTCAATTATACTGGGCCGATCACCATTACCCCCGACGGCACTTTGACTTTCACTTATACCGGTACCGTCACCCAGGGGGACTCACCGACGCTGAATGCCGCAGGGACCATGACCCAGCAATTTGGCATAGCTATCTCCCAGAGCGCTTCGGGAACTTACCAGGTGGCGGGGGGGTCTAACAGCCTGTTGAACACCAGCCAGATGACCGGCAGCCAAAACGTCAGCGGAGTGGGGTCCACTGCTACCAATGGCAGCCTGGCGCTGATTTACGGCCCCGGCTCTGGTCTTCCGTGGCGTTACACGGGCGGCTCCGGGACGATGTCCCTGAGTGGTTCAGGCGCGCTGAGCCCCTGGTACGGCGGGCAGCTAACCAATGGTTGGATGAGTTCCACTGTGACTGTGGATAGCACCTCCGTATCTCAAACGGGAACGTATTTGACCTATGATCCCACCACCCGTAATCTGACCGGCCAGGTTGTTAACGACCTTGGTTCCGGAACCTATATAAACGGAATGTTGGCGACGACGCCCACCGGCTCCGGCCAGACAACCCGTTCCTTTGTCGAAAGCCTTGGGGGAGGCTTTCAACTTACTTCCAACTCCCCTTATAACACTGCCACCTTTACCAACTCCGGCGGTTCGCTAAGCGGAACCATGCAGATGGGCGGCTCAGGCGCCGTCGTTCCTTATCCCATCACTGCCAACTTTAACCTCACCGGCACCAGCCAAGCAGGCGCCTTTCCCGCTTCGGCCTCGGGTTCCGTTAGCGTTAATAATATGTACGGCGCCGTCGCCGGCCCGGCCAATGGCACCATGACCGGCCTGGCCTTTGGCACCCTTTCCGCCAATAGCCCGACGAGTTTCGTCATGAACATTCCTGGGCCTTTCACCATCAATACCGACCCCACTCTACCGGTGGGCAGCAGCCTACCGGCCACCCTCACCCTTTCCCAGGAGAATACCAGCGGCACCAGCCCTAACGGCTACCCCATGTCCGTCAGCGGCACCTGGAACCAGGTCGATCCGCCGACGGGGACGGCGACTGCAACCGGCGCCTGGGCGGCGGCGTCCTGGGGGCCGAATTCCCGGCCCCTGGCCTGGGCGATCCAGAGGGCGGCCTGGCTCGCGTCCCAGGGCGGGACGCCATTGGCCGCCACGGCCGGCGCCGGGGCCAATGCCTCCCTCCTGTCCACCAGGCTCACCCAGCTGACGGGGATTTCCCTGGGCTCCAGGATCCAAGGGGCGGCGCAACTGACCCAGCCCGGGACACCCGGCAATCCCGCCTTAGCGGCTAATCTGCAGGCACTCGGGCGGTTCCGCCAGCAGCAACGTCTTGCGGCACTGCGGGCGGCCTCCGGCGCCACCCCGGGGGGCCGGACGTCGGGTAACCCCGCCGGACCGATCCTGGCGTTGCAGAGACACTAGTACTACTACGTTAAGTCTTGACAAGCATTCTCTAATATGCGAGCCTGGGTCGCATGGACAGAGAAGAATTGCTTGAGGCCCGAGGTCGCCTGGAGGCTTTTCTTGAGCTGTTGTTGCCCTTGTTGGG
>JBEKDQ010000345.1:0-2438 GCA_050014275.1 Desulfobaccales bacterium
GTACTTTTTTAGAAGGGCCCGGACCTCCTCCTCCAGGACCCGGCCAGCCTCACTCAGTTCGGAAAACCCGGCGGCTTCCACCACCACCCGGGAGATGCCCAACTCTCCGCAGTCCTGCACCAGGGCGGGCACCAAACGGGCCGGGACCAGGATCACCGCCAGGTCCACCGGCCCGGGAAGCTCCCGCAGGCTCGGGAGGATGGGCAAACCGAAGGCCGCGCCGGGCCGGCGGCCCACCAGGAATATCTTTCCCTCATAATTAAACTGCAAGAGATTGGCCACAATTCCCCGGGCCAGGTTGTCCGGGGATTCCGAAACCCCCACCACTGCCAGACTTTTTGGATAGAAGAATTTTTTCATAGAGTCATGAACTCCACATTTTGTAACATCCCCGAAATAGTATAAAATATTGAAGAAAGACGGAACCCCAAAATCGCCAGTCCTGGTAAAATGGCCCTCTCTTTTGCAGCCGGCTGCGGAAACTGGCTGGTGGCGCGGCAAACTGCCGATGCACGGACAAAACAGACAAAATGGTCCGGAGAACTAGATGGCTTACGAGAAGTGCGCCGAGGTGAGCCAGGAGATCTGGAATGATCTGGGGGAGCGGGACCCGGCGGAGGTGACCGGCCGCACCGGGGTCATTTTCCGGGAGGGGGAGTACCATTTGCCCTTTCTGGACCGGGAGTTGCGGATCGATCCGGCCCGGCGGCAGATCCGGGTGTTTCCGAGTCTGGAGGGTGACCCGGGGTTCCGGGCCTGCCTGTTGGCCCTCACCTACCTGCTGCATCTGGTCCCCCCGGCCTTGGGGCCCCCCATCAGCCCCCTGGAATTGCCGGGGGGGGCCACCTTTTTCCGGGGCCATCACGGCCTTCCCAAGGCTCCCCTGGAAGCCAGGTTTGGCCGGGACCTGGCCGGTTTCCTGGCCGCCGGCCAGAAGCTCGGGGCGGCAGCCAGGCCGGCAGGGGACGCGGCCCTGGCCCTGCGGGTCTTCCCTGGGCTGACGGTGGCAGTGATCCTGTGGCAGGAGGATGAGGAGTTTCCGGCCCAGGTCTCCTTCACCCTGCCGGCCCACCTGGACCGCTTCTGGTTCCTGGATGCGGTCTGGGGCTTGCTCTCGCTGGTGGCCCAGGAACTCCTTAAGGCCGGGGAGCCATGACCCCGCCTGCCCACGCCGCAGGAGCTTGGCTCACCGGTAAATCATGAAAATGTGAGCCGCCGCCCCCGGCGGCGCGGGAACCTCAGGAACTTTTCCAAGCAGCAGGAAACGTCTTTTCCGGTCAGCAACCGGCAGTCCGCCATCTTAAGAGCCACGGGCTATCAGGTCCAGGATGGCAAGATCCTGCCTCTATAAGGCTCACAATGCGGTTATCTGTTTTCTGTTAGGGGCCGAATCAAAGTCAAAGGCCCCTTGGCAGAGACAGTCGCTCATTAGCCCCTGGCTCAACCCGTAAATCATGAAAATATAGCGCCGCCGCCCCCGGCGGGGCGGGAACCGGGTAGCAGAGGGTGGATATTTCGCATACTCAGACAATTTTCAAGGCAGTCATTCATGGGCCTTCGCGCCTGCAAAAATATGCAAAGTTATGCATAGTTATGGTGCGCAGTGCGCACCCTACATGAAAACTTTTCTAAGCAGTCGCTCCTGAGCCTTTGGCCCACCCCTAAATCATGAAAATATAGCGCCGCCGCCCCCGGCGGGGCGGGAACCGGGTAGCAGAGGGTGGATATTTCGCATACTCAGACAATTTTCAAGGCAGTCATTCATGGGCCTTCGCGCCTGCAAAATATGCAAAGTTATGCATAGTTATGGTGCGCAGTGCGCACCCTACATGAAAACTTTTCTAAGCAGTCGTTCCTGAGCCTTTGGCCCACCCATAAATCATGAAAATGTAGCGCCGCTGCCCCCGGCGGTGTGGGAACCGGCTACCAGAGAGTGGATATCCCGCATACGCAGGAACTTTTCGGAGCAGAAAACTATCTTTTCCCCCGCTCAAATAGGCGGGGCAATGGGTGACCAGCAGACCGCAAGTCGCTCAACTACTATGACCAACGAGGAGCATTGCGAAAAAGACAGGAGGCGACTAAAATAAAGCCAAAGCCGGCATAGCTCAGTGGTAGAGCAGCTGATTCGTAATCAGCAGGTCCGGGGTTCGAATCCCCGTGCCGGCTCCAGATAATTAAAGGGGATACAGATAATTTCTCTGCACCCCTTTTTTATTTTGCTAACCTATAGATAACCAGCCAAGTGATTTAGAAGGATGACAAAGGAACTATTTTAGGTCCGTTATCATCCTGCTGCCTCCTCTCCGCGTTAACCTCCAGCGATCACTCTGTCGGCCTGATCCCTTTACCAAACATTTCCTGGGCATCAGTCTATCAAAAAAGCGGTATATAATCATAATAGACGATATATCGCCATATAAAACTAGTTTAAATCT
>JBEKDQ010000346.1:0-2416 GCA_050014275.1 Desulfobaccales bacterium
CCGGGGTGCAGGCTTCCCTGCTGTTCCCCCAGCAGGCCCTGCGCAGCGCCACCGATGCGAGCATCGGCTTCCAGCTGGGATTCCAGGAAGGCGTCAACCTGGGCGGGGGCAACGAGGTGCGCGGGCGCATCGACTACACGCGGGTGGATGGCGGCTCCTTCCACGCGTCCTCCCTGAATTCCACCACCACCGTCCAGGGCATCGGCCTGGGGGCCGACTATCTGCGCTACCTGGAGGACCGGCGGCGGGGGTTCTACGCCTTCGGCGGCCTGGGCCTGGACTGGTGGTACGACCATTACCGCTTCGGCCCCAACGACCGGACCACCACCCCCACCCTCCGCCTCGGCATCGGCCACCGCTTCGACTCCAACTTCGGGGTGGAGTTCGGCGCCGACTGGGGCCAGTTCCGCTCCACCGTGGGCAGCTTCACCAACCTCAAGGCCGGGGTGACCTACCGGTTCTAGGAGGCCCACAGGATGACCAGCCACGGCGCCTCCGAAGGGAAAGGCGAAACCCGCCATCCGCAGGGGCCGGGCGCTCCGGGAGGCGCCGGCGCGCACATCCTGTTCGTGGACGACGACGCCTACATGCGGCGCCTGATGTCCGCCCGCCTGGAGCACCTGGGCACCGAGGTCCAGGCCGTGGCCAGCGCCCAGGCCTGCCTGGAGGCCCTGGAACACGGCCGTCCGGACCTCATCATCAGCGATGCGGTGATGCCGGTCATGGACGGGTTCGACCTGTGCCGGCATGTGCGCAGCAACCCGGCGCTGCGCTCCATCCCGTTCCTCATCCTGACCGCCCTCACCCGGGACCTGCGCAACCGCAGCCTCCAGGCGGGGGCGGACGACTACCTGTCCAAGCTCGAGACCGACGCGGTGTTCCGGATGCGGGCGCGGCTGGCGTTCCACCTGGGCCTGCGCCTCAGGGTCCGGTCGTCCGGGTCTCCGCCGGCGGAGACGGCCAGCCTCCTGGTGGTTTCCGATTCCAGCACCATCCAGTCCCAGATGGCCACCCACCTGCAGAAGGAGGGCGTCCGGATCCAGGGCGCCGCGTCCCTGGGCGATGCGGCCCGCCACCTGGGGGCCCAGCCTCCGGACCTGCTGGTCTTGGACCTCGCCCTGGGCCACAAGGCGGTCCTGGAATGGGCCACGCGGCTGCGCGGGGCGCAGGCGGGCATGCACCTGCCCATCCTGGTCCTGGCCGCCAAGGACGAGGATCCCTGGCTGGGGGCGCTTGAACATCTCATCCAGGACCGTCTGCCCAAGCCCCTGGACAGCCAGGAAAGCCGCCACCGGGTGAACCTGCTGCTGCGGGTGGCGCGGACCTAGGTGTCGCTGCCAAACAGGTTGTTCACCCGAGCCAACCTGGGATGCTTTTGTTTGCGGACAACAGCATAAGGAGGGCTCGGGTGAACCTTCATAGGAAAGCAAGGACCTGCCCTGAAAGTCGAGGACTTTTAGTGCAACGGATCCAAAGTGGCTGGACTCAAAAAGATGCGGCTGCAGCCTTGGGAATCTGCCGCCAGACGGCCGGGAAGTGGCTTAGGCGCTACCTGGAGGAGGGGGAAACGGGTCTTCTTGACCGTTCTTCTCGTCCGAAAGCAATCCCACGGGCCATTGAGGCAGCCGTGGTCGCCCAGGTGTTGAATCTGAGGCGGACGCGGCTGCCGGCGACCGAGGTGGCTCGGCATCTCGCGTTGGCCAGGTCGACGGTGGGCCTGATCCTTAGGCGCAATGGGCTTTCTCGTTGGTCATCCCTTTTTGAACGCGACCCCCCACATCGGTACGAGCATGAGGCTCCTGGGGATCTCCTCCATCTGGACACCAAGAAGCTTGGCCGTATTGAAGGGATCGGCCATCGGATCACCGGGAGCTTAGGCAGGGGGCACAAGAAGGCAGGCTGGGAGATCGCCCACGTGGCCATCGACGACCATTCCCGGGCTGCTTACGTCGAGATTCTCCCCAACGAAGAGAAGGTGACCACGGCGGCCTTTCTCCAGAGGGCTCTTTTGCATTTCGAGAGCCAGGGCATCACGGTTCGGAAACTGCTGACAGACAATGGCGGTGCCTACCGTTCAAAGGTCTTTGCCCAAATGGCCCGCGAGGAATGCGGCTTAAAGCATAGTTTTACTCGCCCTTATCGCCCCCAGACCAACGGCAAAGCAGAACGATTCATCCAGACTGCCCTGAGGGAATGGGCCTACAGGATTCCCTACCAAACCTCTGAGGAGCGGAGCAAAGCCCTGGCGGTTTGGCTTCACTACTACAATAACCATCGACCGCATTCGTCCCTGGGAGGCAGGCCTCCCGCCTCAAGGGTGAACAACCTGTTTAGCCTCGACACCTAGGTCAGGATCCCAACATGCCTTCCTCTTTGATCCGGTTCTTGAGCCAAGAACGGAATTCATTGAGCAATT
>JBEKDQ010000347.1:0-2412 GCA_050014275.1 Desulfobaccales bacterium
CGGTCTTGACCTTTTGCCAGAGGAGGGGACTGATCTGGTAGCCCACCAGGCGGTCCAGGACCCGCCGGGCCTGCTGGGATTCGTAGCGGGGCCGGTCCAACGCCACCGGATGGGCCAGGGCCTCTCGGATGGCTGCCTGGGTCAACTCCAGGAACAGGACCCGCTTAAAGTGGTGGTCCTTCTCCCCCAGGGCCTCGGCGATATGCCAGGCGATGGCCTCCCCTTCCCGGTCCGGGTCGGGACCCAGGAAGACCTCGGAGATGTCGGCGGCCGCCTTCTGCAACTCCCGGATGACCTTGGCCTTGCCGAGGATGGTGGCGTACTTGGGCGCAAAATCCTGCTCCAGGTCCACCCCCAGTTCATGGGGGGGCAGATCCTTGATGTGGCCTTTGCTGGAGAGGACCACAAAATCATGCCCCAAGTATTTCTGCAAGGTCTTGGCCTTGGTGGGCGATTCGACGATAAGAAGGGATTTGGGCATGTTCTTAATTAATTTATAACCATTTCCGGGATTTGCCTGCCAGGGGCTGGAATTTGGTTCGACAGGGATTAAGATTCGCTTAAATTGGCGTCTGTGTCAAGACCCCAGCGGGCAACCAAATCAGAACGGCCATTCTCTTAAACAGCTTCAATTTCCATTTCACGATCTTCGAAAAGAGATAGGTAAGGTTTATATGAAAAGCGGCGATGGCGTCTCTGACCCGTGATCTCTTCAAGAATACCAAGATTGCAAAGATCTTTTATCAGCTTATTAGCATTTGCATATGTTTGTTTGGTCGTATCCAAAACTGTATTTACAGAAACTATGGGGCGAAAATAAAGAATCTCCAAGAGAGAAAGTCCCTTGGAGACGGTCCGACCGAGTTTTGTGGTGATAATGACCCGATGCTCTTCCCATAGTTTCACAATCGTTCTGGCTGTTTCCGTAGCTTCTTGTGCAACCTCATAAACGCCCCGCAAAAAAAACTTCAACCAGCCCTCCCAGTCGCCTCTGTTTCTGATGGCTTGTAAACGATTATAATATTCCGAGCGATAGTGCTTGAAGTAATATGAAAGGTAAAGGAGGGGGAGCTTGAGAATTCCTTTCTCACATAGCAGGAATGTTATAAGCAAACGTCCAATGCGGCCATTACCGTCTAAAAATGGATGGATTGTTTCGAATTGAGCATGAATCAAACCAACCTTTATCAGCAAGGGCATGAATTTTTTATCATGAAAATACTTTTCAAGATTATCTAAGGCTTCAGACATTTCTTGGGGCGGGGGGGGGACAAAAATTGCCTCAGACAGGCCATTGCCCCCGGGAGAACCAATCCAATTTTGAGAACGACGGAATTCGCCAGGACTCCTTTCGCTGCCTCTTACTCCAGATAGAAGCTTCTCGTGAATTTCGCGGATTAATCTCAAAGAAAGAGGTAAGTTCTTCAGACGCTCAAGGCCATAGTTCATCGCCCTTATATAGTTCACCACTTCGGCTGCGTCCTGGGGGCGATCAGGCTGCAGCGCCTGGGCTTCGAATTCCAGTACATCTAGCAAGGAAGCCTGGGTCCCCTCGATTTGACTGGAAAGCACCGCCTCTTTGCGTACATACATGAAGACGAAAAGATCCGGGTTGGGCAGCATCCCGGTAGAGCCATCTAGACGACCGAGAGCTCGATCCGCCTGCGATAACAGGGTCAACATTTCATCATCTATCCTTATCGCCGGGTCCGGGGGCAAACCTTTGGGGACGAAAGCCTTATATCCTGCAAGCTGTTGAATATACCGGCCAGACCTGGTGGTGAGGGAAGATTTCATATTATCGGCTCCAGACATATAGAAATATTATTATCGATAAATACTTACTTTCGATAATATAAATTTGCTTATTTTCATTTGCAATAATATAGAGAAATCTGTCCTGCCGGATGAGTCAATTCTCCAGCACAAAGCGCTTCCCCGGCAGCTCCCGGATCAGGACCCGGGCCCCTGGCCAGGCCGGGGAATTCCTGGAAGATGTCCTCGACGTCCTGGACCAGGTTGGCCCCCATCAATTCTCCAGCACATACCTCTTCCCCGGCAGCTCCCGGATCAGGCCCTCCAGCTCCAGGACGGTGAGCCGGCTCAGGACCTGGGAGGCGGGAAGCCCGGTGGCCCGTAGCAGCTCTTCCAGCGACAGGGGGTCTGAGCCTAAGAGGGCCAGCAGGGGATCCTCCGGCTTGGCGGCGCCTGCCGCGGCTGGGCCGCCGGTTTCACTGACCCCGGAGGGCACGCCGAACAGGGGACCCGGGCCCCTGGCCAGGCCGGGGAATTCCTGGAAAATGTCCTCGACGTCCTGGACCAGCTTGGCCCCCTGCTGGATGAGGCGGTGGGGGCCGACGCTGGTGGGGGAATCGATGGGACCCGGCACCGCGAAGACCTCCCGGCCCTGGT
>JBEKDQ010000348.1:0-2406 GCA_050014275.1 Desulfobaccales bacterium
AAATAATGGCCAGCACCAGGTCCACGGTAAAATTGGTAATGGCCTGCATGATGGTGACGTTGATACAGGTGAAGAGGATCTGGAACAGGCTGGTGCCCACTACCACGTGCATGGGCATGCGCAGCATGTAGACCATCACCGGCACCATGATGAAACCGCCGCCCACCCCCATGATGGCCGCCAGGATGCCCACGAAGATCCCCAGAATGAGGGGTAGCAGGGGCGATAGGGTTACCCCGGATTTGTCGAATTTCATCTGGTACGACAGGGATTGGATGAAGCGGTTGTACCGGGAAACCTTGGCGGGCTCAGGCCGCTTGCCTTCAAGCGCCGGCTTCTTGCGAAGGGCCTGGAGGCTTTCCACGAACATGTAGCCGCCAATCAACCCCAGCATCACCACGTAGGTGATTTTGATGACGAAGTCGGCGTTCCCCATGGAGCGCAGCACTTTGATGAGCTGCACCCCCAGGGTGCCGCCGATGACCCCGCCGATGAGCAGGAAGAACCCCATCTTGAAGTCCACGTTTCCCAGGCGGTAATGGGCGTAAGCACCGGAGGTGGAGGCCGCCACGATCTGGTTGGAATCCGAGGCCGCGGCCACCGTGGAGGGAATGCCGGCCATGATCAACAGCGGGGTCATGAGAAAGCCGCCACCCACTCCGAAGACGCCCGAGAGGAAGCCCACCGCGCCCCCCAATCCGAAAAGCAGCAGGATGTTGATGCTGTTGCCGGCCACTGGTAGATAAATACTCCAGGACATGCCTAGTTCTCCCTTCTTTAGTCGTTACCCGGAATTATCCGTAAGACGCACCACCTTTCCCTGTCCCCGGACCAGCAAAATCTCTCCTTCAAATTGACGGCGCAAGCTCTGCAAGTCAGGGGGTTCGCATTCCAGACTGTTGACCCGGGCGTCCCCGGGGAAGCCCATGATGATGAATTGCAGGGCGCTCTGGGCCCTGGCAAATCGGAGCACTTCCTGGCAGAAGGACCCGGCCGAGATGAAGATCTCCACCTCCACCCCTTCCTGCTGGCAGCGCTCCCGAATTTTCCCCAGCCACAGGCGCTGTTCTTCCCGGAGCCCAGCCATGGAGAGTTCCTTCTTCTCGGTGGCCGACTGCCGCCGGGGCGCAGCCAGAATGGCCATCAGGACCAGCGACAGATCGAGCCGTACCGCCAACTCCATCGCATAAGAGGCCGCCCAGGAAGCCGGCGTCTCCAGGTCAATGGCTAAAAGCACCCTTTTCTTCATAGCTATTTTAAGCTGTTGCAGCATCCGTTCCAGCCAAAAATAATTAATAAAATCAATGAGATGAATTTAAGAACCCAAATATTTCGTTCCATTTTGAAACAATACCCCTATTTAGTGCCATGTTTCTGGAATATGTTTTAATATTGGCCCTAAAAACTCTCTCTCTCTGGGAGGGGTTGGGGGAGGATGATAACTTTTTAAGATAACAAAAAAATATCACCCTCACCCGGTGTCGCCCCTCCTGGGAGAGGAAAGGGGGTAGGGGGGATTTAATATACCACTTGTGAAATCCCCCTAAATCCCAGTAGTGTCCGGCAAGGTTTTTGCTATGAGGCAAGCAGTAGGGATTTGTTTGAACTTATCTATGCCCCCTATCTAAGCAATTCATGGAATTTACAAACTATTTCCCTCTTCCCCCTTGGGGGGAGCGGGCAGGGTGAGGGGGTATGTAACGGCCAATGAAACCACCCATCACCCGGTGTCGTCCCCTCGCAGGGGAGAGGGGATTTATCGCATCGATATAATATGTTGATATCGCTGAAATTACAATGGCCTAGAATTTAACTGCGAGATAGTGTAATCTTCCCCTTGCAATTTTGTTGCCGGACCCTACTGCCTAAATCCCCCTTTTTCAAAGAGGGGACTTAACCATGCCAAATCCAGCGTTACAGTCCTGCTATTATGCTAATTATGAAACATACCACTAACTGCCTTCTCGCGCCGGGGAAATCGGCTTGGATTATTTCATTTTGAAATGCGACTTTGATGAGGGCGGGAATAGTTCAGAAAGCTTTCTTGGTTTCGCTCAGAATGGATTTATTAGCGGTTTATGGGTTGGGTTAAGATATTGGAGGGCAAGTGGGGCGGAATAAGCTCAAGATCTGGACAGGCCATACTTCCTCATCTTGCGCCACAGGGTGGTGCGGGGCAGGGCCAGGATGCGGGCGGACTCCCCCAGGTGATACTGGGTAACCGTCAGGACCTTATGGATATATGCCTTTTCCTGCTCTTCCAGGGTGGACCACTGGTAGTGGCGGCTGGCCGCCAATTTCTGCAGGTCCTGGGGCAGGTCCTCCACGGTCAGCTCCTCCCCCTCCGCCAGGGCCACGGCCCGCTCCATGATGTTTTGTAACTCCCGGACGTTGCCGGGATAGGAA
>JBEKDQ010000349.1:0-2397 GCA_050014275.1 Desulfobaccales bacterium
GACGGCTGGCATCGGCCATGACCCGGGAGGCCGGCGGCACCTGGGGGAAATTGCAGAAGCGGCAACGGGCGTTGCAGGCGTTGGTGAGGGCGATCTGGCAAAAGCCGGGACCGCCCCGGAGAATGAGGTGAACGATCTCCTTAGCCGTTATCGACAACTATCCCCGGCCTCCACCTCGACTTCGGGAACTGGCGGCGCCGGAACCTTTGAAGCTTAAAAACCGCCGGCCTTCCTTGAGCCGCTGCCGCTGTTCTCCGGAATCCCGCAGCATCACCAGGGCCGCCCGGCCCCCGTAGCTGGGGCGGAAGCAAAAGCGCCGGTAAAACTTGGGCGCCGCCGCCAGACCCGGATGATCCACCCCGCACTGTTGTTAGAAGCTATTGCAAAACCCCGTTTTGCCCAAAAATGTCATTCTGAGCAAAGCGAAGAATCTCGTATTTTTATGGACTTGAGATCCTTCACTTCGTTCAGGATGACAGTGAAATAAGGTTTTGCAATAGCTCTAGCCCGTCCGGCCGTGCACCCGGGCCTCGTCCTGCAAGTATCCCCGCTCCCGGCAAAAGTCGTTTAAGGACAAAGTTAATATGAGAAAGGGCGAGGGACGGCCACAGGCCGCGATTATCGTTAAATCAACCTCTCGCATCTAGTGAAAGAACCTGCCGGCTAATTGGGGAATTTCTTTGACTAAAAATGATACTCCAGGCCACAGACAATTCTTTGATTGTCAAAATCGAAGTGGACGTTCTTACCGGCACCTTCATAACCACTAGTATAGCGCACTCCATTGGAAATTATATGTTGAACGCCCAGTTGCGCATCCCATTGTTTGAGATAATCAAACTCTACAAAGGTGCCGATGTTTTTAGTGAACATGTATCTTAAACCTGCCTCGCCGTCCATACCAAAATTCTTGGCCGAATCGTTTTGAAAATAAAGCACCCCCACAGCGGGGCCGATACCGATATAGGGTTGCAATCTCCCAAAAGGCACCTCTTTATCCGGCAAAAAGCCGTAGCGGCCCACAATGTGGAAGGCCATGATCCAAATCAGGTTGCCCTGTTGTTCAGTAAAAGCAGGATATGGAAATACCGGCGGCTTCATAGTGACCTGCTGCCGCGGCCGGTTATTACTGGCAATGCTACCCTCGCCTTCGAGGCCCAGGTAAGGGATGCTGTCGAAAAAATAACCCACTTTTACGCCGCCGGTCAATCCCGGATCAGTCTGGACATTTTTGGCTGTGACATATCTCTCAATACCGTGCAAGCCGCCGGAGCCATTTAAAAGGGGCCCGCTGTTATTTACAATAAGTGGTTCAAAGCTCCAATTAGCGGTATTTACAAGAGATACCCCTAAAAAACCACCAACATAAAATTCACCGGGACCATGGTATCCCTCCTTTCCCACGGCATCCGGGGGCTGGGAGAGCCTATACTTCCATAGCATATATCCGGCCACGCCGAGGACCGCGAGGCTGGCGGCGGGCACCGCGGTAACTTCCAGTTCGGACCCTAACAAGTTCGCCAGGGCTCGAGATTCCGGGTCTGGAATTAAGCAAAAGGTGAAAAATCCAAGGATAGCCACTGCCAAGCAGAGCGATTTTTTCATAATAACCACCCCCTCCCGAAATTATGGACTCACCCTGGCCGCCTTAATCAAAAAATGGTTTTGGGGATACCTCTTCCCGAATATAAACCGGGAAAGTTTCCCTTTTTTTAACCGGATTGTCTTGCGGAAGGCATGATAGCACAAACTCCGCAAAAAGAGCAATTTTCTTAACCGATTTTTAGATTTTTTGCATACCACCTCCTTTGAGCAGATTCTCCGTGGCTCGGCGACCTAGGCTCATTGAAATCAGTTGGTTTAATTATATTAGGCGCTGATGAACCGGAATCAAAGCAGGGTTTTTGTCACGGGGGCCGGAGGTTTCAGCGGCAGCCACCTGGTGGCGCGCCTGGTTAAACTTGGCGGCCAGGGTGCGCCCCCTGGCGCATTATAATTTTCGCAATGATTGGGGCCTGGCGACCTGATATCGATTCGAGCAGCAAATTTAAGTTTAACTCACGGAACCTTCTGCATATGGTTCGCCAGTTCTATGTTTGGGGTGAAGAAGTGAAACGGTCCATGGAGTGGCTGATCAAGCGATTAATCAAAGTGGGCGCCAGGGTTTCTTATCATGCCCGGAGGTGGTATGTGCATGTGGCCTCAGCCTTTCCCCTAGCGCACCATTACCGGGCGGTGCTGGGCTGGGGCACATAGGCTTCCCAGCCAGATAGCATCTGGTTACTGAGGGATTGATATGCCCGAAATCTGGGGAAAGTTGACTTTACGCCCAAATTTGTGCTAGCGTGCTCCCTATGAGAAAATTTGGCTTCGAGATGGGGATCGTTTTGGAGCCTT
>JBEKDQ010000350.1:0-2395 GCA_050014275.1 Desulfobaccales bacterium
CCTCGGTCTTGTCCACCTCCCAGGCCCGGGCCCGGTATTTCCACTGCTTGTTGATCAAGGCCCCCACCGGACAGATGTCGATGCAGGAGCCGCAGAATTCGCAGTCCAGGGGCAGCTCCCCGCTGGAGAGCTGGGTAAAGTAGCCCCGTTGCACGAAGTTCCAGGACCAGGCCCCCACCCGCTCCTTGCAGATGCGCACGCAGCGGCCGCAGGTGACACAGCGGTCCTGGTGGCGCTCCACGAAATTGGACTCATAGTCGAAGCGGGGAGAGAGTTTCACCGCCTCCAGGTCCACCTTCTGGATACCCAGGGCGTGAGTCAGATTCTGGAGCTCGCACTCGCCGCCCTTGTCGCAGATGGGGCACTCCACCGCGTGGTTGATCAGGACCAGTTGCAGCAGCTCATGCCTGATGGCCTCCAGCTTGGGGGAGGTGGTGGTGACTTCCATGCCTTCGTTGACATAGGTGGCGCAGGCCGGCAGGGGCCGGGGCGGTCCGGGTTTAACTTCCACCACGCAGATGCGGCAGGAGCCGATAGGGTGCAGGGCCTGATGGAAACAAAGGGTGGGGATGAAGATCCCGTGCTCCCGGGCCGCTTCCAGAATGGTGGAGCCTTTTTGGGCCTGAAGCGCCCGGCCGTCGATGGTCAGATTCACCATAAGTCGATCCTGTATAAGCCTGCTTGTGAGCCGCGGGCTGCCAGCCGGCAGCCTTCAGCCTGAGCGGGTCTGATGGGCGAGGCCGCCAATTCTTTAATTATCGGGCAATCCTTCCAATGATTCGACCCGGTACTCCGTCAGTTTCCTGATACTCTTCGTCGGATTCCACCACCAACTTTATTTTCCAGCCCTTGCCCACCCATAACTCCTTAGCCATCTTGGACGGCATCCGGGGGGCCGGAGGCGGTGACGGCAGTGATCACCCCCCCCCTAATTTGAGGCGTCACCACAAAGGTCTCCATCCGCCCTTTAAGCGCAGCAAGGGAACGGATTTTCCCCTAAAACCAGGGTAGTGTTTCAGGAAAATCTTAACAAATGAACCCGCTTCCCTCCCCCTTGAGGGGGCGACACCGGGTGGTGGTGATTATTTGTTCTGTTATCTCCGAATGTTATCACCCTCCCCCCAACCCCCTCCCTTCAAGGGAGGAGTTTTTGGGGCCTACAGAGATATTAAAGTTATTCCCGAGAGACGATACTAGTGTGGGCTTCATAATTCGGCGACGAGCTACGGGCCGCCCTACCGGTCCACGTCGGCCAGGACGATGTCCATGGTGCCGATCAAAGCGATCAGGTCCGCCAGCAGCCTTCCTTTAGCCAGCTTGTCGCAGGCCGACAGGTTGATGAAGCTGGGCCCCCGGACCTTGACCCGGAAGGGCTTGGGGCTGCCGTCGCTGACGATGTAAAAGCCCATCTCCCCCTTGGGGGCCTCGATGCACTGATAGACTTCCCCCACCGGCGGACGAATGCCGTCCTGGATAATGAGGAAGTGGTGGATCAGGGCCTCGATCTCGTTATAGACCCGCTCTTTGGGCGGCAGGCTCACCCTGGGGTCGGCACACTTGATGTCCCCGGGCTCGGTCTGCTGGATCTTTTCCACCGCCTGCCGGATAATGCGGGCGCTCTGGAGCATCTCCCGCATCCGCACCAGATAGCGGTCGTAGGTATCGCCGTTTTTCCCCAGGGGCACTTCGAATTCGAATTCCTCATAACTGGAGTAAGGGTTATCCCGGCGCAGGTCCCAATCGACCCCGGAGCCCCGGGCCATGGGGCCGGACCAGCCCCAATCCAGGACCTCGTCTCTGGACATGACCCCTACCCCGATGGTGCGTTCTTTCCAGATCTCGTTTTGGGTGAGGAGGTTGTCGTAATCCTGCCAGCGTTTCGGGAAGGACTGGCCGAAGTTGGCGACCAGGGGGAGGAACCCCTCGGGCAGATCCGCGGCCAGGCCGCCGATACGGCAATAGAGCGGGAACATCCGGGCCCCAGAGACCATCTCGCACAGGTCCATGATCTGTTCCCGCTCCCGGAAGGCGTAGAAGAGGGGGGTCATGGCCCCCAGATCGTGGCAGTGGGTCCCCAGCCAAAAGAGGTGGGAGGCGATACGGGTCAACTCCGCCAGCATCACCCTGATATACTGGGCCCGCTTGGGGACTTCCACCGCCAAGAGCTTTTCCACCGCCAGGCAAAAACCGAAGTTGTTGACCTCCCCGGCCAGATAGTCCAGCCGATTCATCAGGGGCATGCACTTGTGATAGGTGCGGTACTCGCACATCTTCTCTATGCCCCGATGCAGATAGCCGATATCCGGGTCGGCCTTGATGATGAGCTCGCCGTCCAGCTCTACCAGGACCCGCAGCACCCCATGGGTGCTGGGGTGCGAGGGTCCCACGTTGAGCT
>JBEKDQ010000351.1:0-2384 GCA_050014275.1 Desulfobaccales bacterium
GAGAAGAATTGGCTTCGAGAAGAGGATCGTTTGGGAGATTTTGCTCGCCCAAAGAGGCTCCAAAACTTCGTAGGGACAGAAATAGCTATGGATGCGGCATAATCTCGGATTATGCCGATCTACGATTACCAGTGTGTCGATTGTGGGGGCCCGGACCAACGAGTGGCCGGACTTGATGATCACACGGCCCTGTGCGCCCAGTGCGGCGGCTTGATGCTCCGCCTGGACGAGGATGTCTTCCAACCTTACTTCGAGGAGAGGGTGGAACCGGCCTGGTCAGAGACCAAGTCCAAAGCTTCTCTGTAATCCGGGTGAAAAGTACGGTATCAGAAGCCCCTCTGTGGAGGGGCTTTTTTCTTTTTCTACAACCTTGGGCCCCTTCCCCCGCAATTTCCCAGTCAACTACCGAGATCGCCATTTTTGTCGGTAATGCTTATTCCGACCTCTCCAAAATCTCTTGTCCCCACAAACTCACAAGTTTATGCGCCACCCTTGTTCACCGCATTCCAAAAACGGTTTTGGGGACCCCTCTTTCCGGAGTTTAAACCCGAAAAGCTTCCTCATTTTGCAGCCAAATTGTCGTGTGGAAGGCATGATAGCACAACCTTCTCCGAATGTGAAATTTCAAGGCCCGGTCCCATAACCGGGGGGGCTGCTTGTCACCTGGAATGAATTTTTGAAAAAATTCCCGTGCCACTCATTATGACCAAGGGGGGCAGGAGTCCCTTCCCGCGGGGTTTTGGTTCCGGGGCCGAAAAATCCTCAAGGGTGTGTGGCGGCGCCAGGGAGGGGCCGCGGACGGCGCCGGGGAGGCCGCCGTGGGTCAGGCCCGCGCTTCTACCGAAAATCCTTTAGGCTGCCGGTGGCGGCACCGGTGAGGGAGCCGCGGGTGGAGCTGCTGGAGGATCCGCTGGAGTAGCTGTCGGTGGCGGCGCCGGGTAGCTGCCGGTGGCGGCGTGGAGTAGCTGTGGGTGGCGGCGCCGGGGGGGAGCCGCGGGGCAGCACCGGGGAAGCCGCCATGGGTCAGGCTCGCGCTTCTACCGAAAATCCTGCAGGCTGCCGTTGATGGCGCCCAGCTGGGGCCCGCGATGGCGCCCGGGGGGGCCTGATCACCCCCACGGGCGCGGGGAAGGAGCGGCAGTCCCTGATCATGCTGGTGCGGTGATCACCCCCACGGGGGCGGGGGCGGGGACGGACGGCTTACTGCGCCCCCACCACCACGGGCTGAAGGCTGTTGCCAGACTGGGCTCCTGGACCGGGGATTTAGCCTGAAAAGCCTGGTGGACGCGGTTTTTAGAGAAAACCGGCTGCATGAGATGCCCCAGGACGGGCGATAAGCCCGGCCCCCTGACTTAAGGGGGGGTCTGCTGCTCTCGCCCCTCAATATAAATTCGAAAAAATTTCCATGCGGGCCATATTAAGCCAGGGGGGATCATGGGACCCATCCCGGGGTTTGCCTTCCCGGCCCGAAAATTCTCCAGCCGTGGAGCGGGCGCCATGGTGGGGCCACGGCCAGCGGTTGCTGCATAGTGGACACCGGGGCCGGCCCGGAGCTGCGGCTACGGTCTGGATAGGGGCGGGAGAAGGGGAGGCCGGCGCCTGGACGGAGCGGTGGAGGCTGCCCTGGTCTGGACGGCCTGAGATGGCCCAGAATGAGAGATAAGGCCCTACCCCTTACAAAACCCCCTTGCCTTGGGGGAGATCGTGCGAAATGGCCCATCTAAGAAAGGCTCTGTGGCGGAATTGGGGCATTCTGGAGGGAAGTTTCACCCGCACGGGCGCGGGGGGAAGGAGCGGCGGTCCCTGATCATGGTGGTGCGGTGATCACTCCCACGGGCGCGGGGCGGGGAGCTCAAGGAAAGTTTCTTGATGCTGGTGGGAGCCACCAGGCGACCCGGCAGCCCGGGTCCCCCAGGCTAACCCGCTTCTTAGGCCCGAATCCCCCGAAAACGACCCGCTGAGAAGCCCCAGGCGGGACGATTGAGGGGAGGGCCAGGGTTTTACTATGCGGCCTCAATGCTCATCTGGGCAGCTTTCGGCATTCCCCCACCAGGGGGCATGGGCCGCTTTCTTCGCTTCCACCACTTGCAGCCGGCCAAAGTATAAGGTCACAACTTCCCGTTTCTTACCTCCATTCAGGCCCATCATGTGGGGAATAGTGTGGGGAATGAAAAATAAAATGTTAGGCCGAATGACCTAACCCATTGATTTTAATTGGCGTCCCCAACCGGATTTGAACCGGTGTTGCCGGCGTGAAAGGCCGGTGTCCTGGACCAGGCTAGACGATGGGGACGGAGAGGGTTTTTGTGGGCCGTGTTGGATTCGAACCAACGACTCTCTGCTTAAAAGGCAGATACTCTACCGACTGAGTTAACGGCCCAAAC
>JBEKDQ010000352.1:0-2365 GCA_050014275.1 Desulfobaccales bacterium
TATTTTGCTACCGGCTGGGGGTCCCGGGGTTGATGGATCCGGACGAGGGCCGTTATGCCGAAATTGCCCGGGAGATCTTGCTGCTCCGGGATTGGCTCATTCCCCACCTGAACCTTTTCCCCTACCTGGAAAAACCGCCCCTGGTCTACTGGCTTACCGCGGCCAGCTTCAAGGTTCTGGGTTATACCGAGCTGGCAGCCAGGTTGCCGTCGGCCGCCGCCGCCCTGGCGGGCCTGTTACTGGCCTACGGATTGGCCCGGACCCTGTGGGGGACGGCGCCAGCCTTTATGGGCGCCACGGTCCTGGCTACCTGCTCCGGCTACGTGGTCTTGGGAAGGCTCCTCACCCTGGACATGACCTTTGCTTTTCTGCTCAATCTGGCCATCGTCCTGGGTTACCTGGCGATTCGCCGGGAGCAGTCCCGCCTGTGGCCCTGGGCTTACGGGGCCCTGGGTCTGGCGGTGCTCAGCAAAGGGCCGGTGGCCCTGCTCCTGGCCGGACTCATCTGGGGGCTCTGGGTATTTTTAAATCCTTCCCCACCCCAACCCTCCCCCATCAAAGGGGAGGGAGTTATAGCAAGGATATCTTCACGGCTGCCGGCACGATATCAGTGGGGAACCTGGCAGCCGCTAGTCCAGCCCTGGAGCTGGCTCCTCCTGGCGGGTCTTACCCTGCCGTGGTTCGTCTACGCGCAATGGCGCTATCCGGCATTTTTTCACTATTTTATCCTGGAGCATCATTTCGGCCGCTTCCTGACCCCAGCCTTCCACCCGGAGCCCGTTTATTATTACGGGCCGGTATTGCTGGGCCTGCTGCTCCCCTGGAGCTTCCTCCTGCCCTGGGCCTGCTTCTGCCGCCAGCGGGACCCGGACCGGGTCTTTCTGATGATTTGGGCAGGGGTGATGGTGGTCTTCTTTTCCCTCTCCCGGGGGAAGCTGGCCCCCTATATTTTACCAGCCTTACTGCCCCTGGCCCTGCTCCTGGGTCGGGGTCTGGAGGATATGGCGGGCGGGGGCCAGGACGGGCGGAAAGATCCGGGTTTCAGCGCCAGCCTGTGGGGTTGGGCTACCGCGGGGGCGATCCTGTTTTCCCTGCTTTACTTTTCGAACCTGGACCAGGTCTGGTCGCGCCTCAACCTCTCCCGGCCATATTTGTTAGTAGTGGCCGCGGTTTTCACCCTGACCCCTATTTTAGCTCTGCTGGACCGGCGCCGGGTCCTCTTGTTTTTGGGAGCCGGGGCCCTGATCTTTAGCATCCTGATGCCGGTGGGGATGGAGCGCTTGAGCCGACAGCGTTCACCCATGGAGATGGGACGCCTGCTTAACTCCCTTTGGCAGCCGCACGCCGCCCTGGTGGGAGTCTACCTCTATTCCCAGGGCCTCTCCTTCTACAGCGGCCAGGTCTTTCATCTCCTGGAGTCCCGGACTGAGCTGGATTTCGGCCGCAAGTTGGCCCCGGAGCAGGAGCGCACCTTATTCTTTGCCGGGGTCAGCGATCTGGCGAAATTTGCCCAAAACCACCCCCTGGTCTTCTTATATGTAAAGGAACAGCACCTGGAGGGTCTGAAAACAGAGTTGCCGGGGAAGCTCCGGCTCCTGGCCCGTCAAGGGGATTGCCTTTTGCTGGTCTATGAGGGAAAATAGAGTGTAGTCGTTTATGGGCCTTTGGCCCACCCATAAATTATCAGAAGACCGGTGCGGCGGGCGTTTCGCCCGCCACTCAGTCCGCACAGGCGAGACGCCTGTGCCACCAACTCTTCACAACTTTTCGGAGCAGTCCCCTAGGGCGGCCTGCGGCGCCAAAACTCGGCGGGCACAGCCCGCCTTATGAGTTCGACAGGCCGGAATCCTGTGATCGGGGCGCAGGCTGAGCTAGCCTAAGCTTCCAGGACGATGAGCACCCCGGATTATCCCCCCATGCCTTTAATCATCTACCGCTATCTCTTCCTGGAAATCCTACCGCCCTTTGGGGTGAGCCTGCTGGCCTTCACCGCCATCGTCTTTCTGGGCCGCTTGATGAAGATTACCCAGATGATCGTGGTGAAAGGAGTGGGCCTGGTGGAAGTTTTACAGACCTGTCTCTATCTGCTCCCCTATCTGCTGGTCTTCACCCTGCCGATGGCGGCCACTGTGGGGATTTTGCTGTCGCTGACGCGCCTCAGCGTGGATCGGGAGGTAGTGGCTTTGAAGACCGCGGGGATGAGCTTCGTGCAACTGTTGCCGCCCATCCTGGGCTTTTCTCTGGCGGCGGCGGGCATCACCCTGATGCTCACGGTCTTCGGCAGCCCCTGGGGTCAGCAGGCCACCCGGGACCTCCTGAATAGCGTGGCCAAAAAACGGGCCGACCTGGGTATCCAGGAACAGGT
>JBEKDQ010000353.1:0-2355 GCA_050014275.1 Desulfobaccales bacterium
GAATCAGGATATAGTCTCCCAGGGAGACTTCTGGGACCAGGTCCAGACGGACTTGCCGGGAGACGCCGTCCACTTCGGCGACCCCACAGGCGCCGTCGATCTCAATGAGGCGCATGGGGATGGCGAGACACATCAGCTTACCCCTTTGATCCAGTGAATGTAGGGCGCGCACTGCGCACCATTTCGATGTAAGGTGGGCTCGAGCCCACCATTTCAAAAAACCTCAGAAGGTTTAGGAAAGATTGGTTTTCCAAGGCCCAGCATATTTTCCGCGGTTCTCCTTCTCCAGCCGCGCCGCGGCCACGGCCACCTGGCCCAGGGAGATGCAGCCGTCGTTAGGCGGGGCCAGCCGGTGGGTCAGCACCTGAAAACCGAGCTGCTCCAGAGAGTCGCTCAATTGCTGCAACATCCGGGCGTTCTGGAAGACCCCACCGGAGAGGGCCACCAGTTCCAGGCCGGTTTGATCCCGCACCAGTTCACAGGCCGCGGTGAGGAGACGCACCAGGGAGTTGTGAAAGCGGGCGGCGATCTTGGCGGCGTCGATGCCGTGGAGGTGCTCATCCAGGAGCCGGCGGAAGATGGTCAGGGTGTCCAGGATAAGGGTGTCCCCCTCCATCCGGATGGGCGCCGAATAAAAGCCGTCCTCATCGGGGTCGGCGGCCATTTCCAGCTCCAAGGCCGGCTGGCCCTCGTAGGTCCGACAGCGGCAGATATTAAGGGTGGCGGCCACCGCGTCGAAAAGGCGCCCGGCGCTGGTGGTGAGCGGCGAATTGATACCCGAGGTCAACTGGCGGAAGAGAATGCGCCATTCCAGAGGAGGAAAGGCCAGTCCCAACTCCTGGGCCAGGTCATCGAACCGCTCCCCATGGACATGATAGAGATAAGCCGCCGCCATGCGCCGCGGGTCCCGCACCGCCGCGGTTCCCCCCGGGAGCAGGACCGGCGCCAGGTGCCCGGAGCGGCTGTAGCCCGCCAGGTCGGCCACCAGGATTTCCCCACCCCAGATAGCGCCGTCGGGACCGTAGCCGGTGCCGTCCAGGGCGATGCCGATGCACCTTCCCCGGCGCCGGTTCTCGGCCAGGCAGGCGGCGATGTGGGCGTGATGGTGCTGGACCCCCACCAGGGTCGTCTCTTTAAGCCCGAGGGCATAGCGGGTGCTCAGGTAGAGGGGATGCAGGTCGTGGGCCACGATATCCGGGTCTTGGTTGCATAAGGCCTTAAAATGGGAGACGGCCTGGCTGAAGTAGTCGTAGGTCTCCACCGTGTCCAGGTCGCCGAGGTGCTGGCTGAGGATCGCGTTATTGCCCCAGGCCAGGCAAAAAGTGTTCTTCTGCTCGGCCCCGACCCCCAGGATAGGGGGAGACTCCAGCGGCAGGTAAATGGGAGCAGGCACGAAACCCCGGGCCCGGCGGAGGGGGATGGCCCGGTTGGGGGACAGGGAGCGCACCACCGAGTCGTCGCAAGGGACCTGGATGTCCCGGTTGTGCATGAGAAAGGCGTCCGCCAGATCGGCCAGTCTGGTCCGGGCCGCCGCATTGCTGAACACCAGCGGCTCTTCGCTGAGATTGCCGCTGGTCATTATCAGAGCCCCGGGGCCCCTGGACAGGAGCAGCAAGTGTACCGGGGTATAGGGGAGCATGAGGCCTAAATAGGGGTTGCCCGGGGCCACCTGCCGCGAGACTTCGCAGTCCGGGCGTCTCCTGGCCAGGACTACGGGCCGCTCCGGGGATAACAGCCAGGCTTTCTCCTTCTCCCCCAGGTGGCACAGTTTTTCAGCCTCAGCCAGGTCCCGGACCATCACCGCAAAGGGTTTGGCCACCCGGCCTTTCCGCTGGCGCAAGGTCTCCACCGCCCTGTCCTGGCGGGCATCGGCGGCCAGGTGAAACCCCCCCAGGCCCTTGACCGCCACGATCTTTCCGGCCTGGAGCAGGCTGGCGGCGGCCTCCACGGCGAGCTGGGTCAGTAGTTTCCGGCCGGGTTCCTCCAGCCAGAGATGGGGGCCGCAGACCGGACAGGCGGTGGGTTCGGCGTGAAAACGCCGGTCTTCCGGGTCTTCATATTCGGCCCGGCAGGCAGCGCACATGGAAAAGACCGACATGGTGGTGTGGCCGCGGTCATAGGGGACCTCCCGGATGATGGTGAAGCGGGGACCACAGTCGGTACAATTGGTAAAGGGATATTGGTAGCGGCGGTTTTGCGGGTCCAGGATCTCGGCAAAACAAGAGGCGCAGGTGGAGACGTCGGCGGGAATCAGGGCCGCGGTGGCCGCCTGGGTCCGGCTCTCCAGGATGGCAAAGCCGGAGCGCCCCCGGGGTTCGGCGTCCCGGGCCACCACCGCCTCAACCCGGGCCAGAT
>JBEKDQ010000354.1:0-2352 GCA_050014275.1 Desulfobaccales bacterium
AACTGACCTGAGCCCCCTTGGCCTGCAGCACCAAAAAGGGGTCCCAGCCCATGAGGGAATAGCCGGCACAGTCCAGTTCGCCGCCGCTCAAGAGCAGCATGGCATAGGGCCGCCGGCGGATGGCGCCGAAGAGGTCCGCCAGGTCCTGCACCCCCGGCGGAGGCGCAAAAGGCCGCACCTCAATATCGACAATTCTGCCGAACCTGGCATTGAGGGAGGGGCCGGGGAAAATCACTTTCCCCGCCCTCTGCCCAAGCTTTCCTGCCCACCCCCTGGATGGGATTGGGGAGGGGGGCTGAGGGAAGGTTTTGGTGTTTTTGGTATTTTTTGTATCTTTTGTAAGGGCAGGGACCGTCGGCCCCCGGCGCTTTCCAAAAACTCCCCCAAACAACTATCCTGCCCCTCCCGCAAAAAATTCGCCGCCAGATGCCGCCCGTAACGGGTGAGAAAGGACTCCGGGTGGAACTGGACCCCGTGTAGGGGATAGCGCCGGTGGCTCAGGCCCATGATCACTCCATCTTCACTGCGGGCGGTGACCTCCAGGTCCGGGGCGACGGAGGCCGCCATCAGAGAATGGTAGCGGGCCGCGGCAAACGGCGACGGCAATCCGGCAAACAGGCCCCGACCCTGGTGGAAGACCCGGGAGGTCTTGCCGTGCACCGGCGCCGGGGCCCGGACCGTGGCGCCGCCGAAGACCTCGTTGATGGCCTGATGGCCCAGGCAGACCCCCAGGATGGGCAGGACCCGATGGAAATGGGCGATCGCCGCCTTGCTGATCCCGGCCTGGGCTGGGGCCTTGGGGCCGGGCGAGATGCAGAGCCAGGCGGGCTTGAGGGCCTCGATCTCCGCCAGGGTCACCGCGTCATGGCGGAAGACCAGGACCTCCAGGTTGAACTCATAGAAGAGCTGCACCAGGTTGTAAGTGAAAGAATCGTAATTATCGATCATCACCAGGCGCATCTTACACCCCCCATAAAAAAAAGCCCCCCAAGGAGTCTGGGTGGCTTTTGCCTGAACATAACTCTCAGCTTTTATATATGGAGATTAACCGGCGATGTCAATAGTTTTCTCGGCCTGCTTAGGACCCGGAGTTGACCCGCAGGCGGATGAAATAGAGGGTGCCGAAGGCGCTGGCATCCAGGCGGTGCTGCTGGAGGTCATAATTCGGAACATAGCCGGCGTCATAGTCATCCCCTTCCGCCAGACTCATGGCCCGGTCCATATCGCCGTCAGTAGCCATAACCAGGGCCTGGAGGAAGACGGCGCCGCCGTTGCGGGCCGTGGGATCGTGGGCGAACACCGCCCCGCAGTCGCAAAATCCCCCGGCAAAATCGTACCACTGACCCTCCTGCAACTGCACCGGGCGCAGCACCTCAGCGCCGCAAAAAGGGCAGCGCACCTGGCGGGTGGGGTCTGTAAACAGCTTCGGCATGGGGAAAAAACCTCGCAAAGCATTGCTGGGCCGGGCTCACCTCGGAGCGCCGCCGTGGCCGGAGAAAATGCCGCCGCCGCAGCCGGCCGTGCCGCCCCCACTAACCTCCGAAATCCCGGTTCAGTTCATTATCCACCATTTTTCCGTTTTCGGCAATTATCTCCACTTCTATTGACACCGCGGCTCCTTGGGCTTAAATTATGCTTCACCTCGTAGTCAAAGGAGAGCCAGCCATGGCTGACAAGATCATATCCTTTTCGGACCAGGAGCAGATGAAGCTCGAGGCCATCGTCATCGACAAAGATGGGGAAGAGGCCTTGCTCTACCTGGCGCAACTGGTGGACCGGTTAAACCCGCATTACGGCCACGCCTGCGGGCCGAAGGCGGCGGAAGGCCCCCCGGGGCGCGGCTGATAACCCTGTTTATTTTGACGAGAAAATCGACGGCTAAAGGGGCTGGACCGGCCCCTGGACGCCCGCCGCGGCACGGCCCCCTCTGAAAAACCGCTATCCGGGGAGGGCTCAACTGGCAGATGAGGACATTATGGCAGACAAAGAGATCGTCTTTTCGGATCAGGAACAGCAGCAAATAGAGGCCATAGTCATTGATAAGGACAAAGACGAGGCCATCCGTTATTTAGCCGGTCTGATGGACCGCATCAAGGGGCATGGCGGCCATGCTTGCGGCTTCAAGCCGGCCAAGGGGTAAAGAAGGCGATAAGCGCTCCTGAAGGCGAGATGGACCGGCTGGCCCTGGTGTCCGACACCCACGCCTACCGGGCCGGCCTGCCCCCCTTGTTCGCCTTTCTCCGGCGCCAGGGCCTGCGTCACCTGGCCTGCCTGGGGGACTGCCAGCCGGAGCCTTTCCGGGATTGGCTGTCCATGGACCCCGGCCACCGCCTTTATTGGGTCTATGACGTC
>JBEKDQ010000355.1:0-2351 GCA_050014275.1 Desulfobaccales bacterium
CCCTTCGTGGTGGTCAACTGCGCCGCTTTGCCCGAAACCCTGATGGAGTCCGAACTCTTCGGCCATGAACGGGGGGCCTTCACCGGGGCTGTCAGCCGCCAGGAGGGCCGTTTCCTCCTGGCCCACCGGGGCAGCCTGTTTCTTGATGAGATCGGGGAGCTCAGCCTCACCACCCAGGCCAAAATTCTGCGGGTTCTCCAGACCAGGGAGTTTGAAGCCCTGGGGAGCACCCGCACCCTGAAGGTGGATGTCAGGATCATCGCGGCCACCAACCGCAACCTGGAAGCCAGGGTGCGGGATGGGCGTTTCCGGGACGATCTCTTTTATCGTCTCAACGTCTTTCCCATTGTCCTGCCCCCCTTAAGGGAGCGGCTGGATGATCTGGCGCTTTTGGCCGATCATTTTCTGCGGACCTATGGAGCGAAAAACCGCAGGAAAATCAAGGCTATATCCCCGGAGGTGCTCCAGGCCTTCCAGGATTATCCCTGGCCGGGAAATATCCGGGAGTTGGAGAACGTCATCGAAAGGGGGGTGATCGTCTGCCTGGGGGACACCATGACCCGCCGGGACCTACCGGACCACCTGCAGCATTCCGGCTGGGCCGTGCCCGACCACATGGTGGAACCGGAGTTGCCGGAACTGGAGCGGCAGTTGATCAGCCGCACCCTGGAAAAGGTGGATGGCCAGCGGCAGGTTGCCGCGGAGATCCTGGGGATTTCCCTGGAGGAGTTGGAACTGAGGCTCCGCTCTTATGGGGTGGGCAAATAGGGCAGGCTTTTCACCGTATCGGGACAGCCTTAAGTTGGCATATAAATTAATAACAAAACTCAAATATGAGGAATTTATCGTGTTCTTTCCGCCCCTGATCCTTCTGATGATGCTGGCCCTTTTTGTGGTGGCCATGATCTTGCTGCCCTTGCTGCTGATGGGCATGATCGGCGAGGCCTTTTCGCGGCTGGGGCTCCCACCCGAACTGATCTTCTGGCTGCTCATCTCCTCCCTGGTGAGCAGCCTGGTGAACATTCCCATCTATCGCTTCAGTAGCCGGGAGGTGCTGGGAGATCAGGTCATCTCCTATTTCGGCATGCGGTATCGGCCGCCCTCCCTGGAGCCTGGCCAGCAAACGGTGCTGGCCATCAACGTGGGCGGGGCCTTGATCCCTCTGGGCCTGTGTATTTATCTCCTCCTCAGGATACCCTTCGGCTGGTATCTGCCGGTCCTGGTGGTCCTGGTGACCCTGGTGGTGAACCGTCTGGCCCGCCCGGTCGAGGGATTGGGAATCGCGGTGCCCGGACTTATCCCGCCGCTGTTGGCGGCTCTCGGAGCCTATCTCCTTTGCCCTCCCCGGCTCCGGGCGCCCTGCGCCTACATCGCCAGTACCCTGGGGGTTCTTATCGGCGCCGACCTCCTGAATTTGGGGAAGATCCCCGAGCTGGGAGCGCCGGTGGCCTCCATCGGCGGCGCCGGCACCTTCGACGCCGTCTTCTTAGGGGGAATCGTCGCGGTTTTGCTAAGCTAAGGAATCAGACTGGCCCAATCCGGAAAAGTGCGTTATAGTTTTACTTAAGAAATTTCTTTTGATTTTTGGGAGGTTAATTTATGGGGCAACTATCCAGCCATGGGCAATCGCGGTTTACTGGGCCCCTCTCCGGGCTGAGGGCCCCGATGCGGCATTGCTGGGCGCCGGTTCTGCTGGTTCTGTTCAGCCCTTTGCTCCTGGGGTGGTCCTGGAAGGATGCCAGCGGCATCACCATCAACCCCCTCTTCGTAGAGCGGGTCCAGGACGGCAAGACCACCAAACAGGAAGTCCTTCTCTATTTTGGCGATCCCAAGGAGATCGAGCGCACCTCCGATGGTATGGTTTTCAAGTACTTCAGTTATAAGGACGCCCAGGCCATGCCTTATCGACCTGAGCTGCGCGAGCCCAATCCGCAGTCTACCTCCGATTATTTGCTTGAGGACAACCAGATTAAAAAGAAGCCGGCGGAAAAGACCGAGGGCAAAATCCTGCGCAGCAGCCTGGTGATCCACTTCAAAGCCGACAGCGAAACCGTGATGAGCCACGAATATCAGGAATTTTAATGGGGTGGCCGGATGACGGTCTTCGCTGACCTGGCCCAGGCGCTATCCTGGGTTTTTGATTTACAGAAATTCGGCGTCAAGTTCGGCCTGTCCTCCACCCTGGACCTGCTGGCCCGGTTGGGCCTTTCCTTCCAGGAGGGCCGCTATCTTCACATTGCCGGCACCAACGGCAAGGGCTCGGTGGCGGCCATCCTCAGCGCCGTCCTCACCCGGGCCGGATACCCCGCGGGCCTCTTCACTTCCCCGCATCTGGTGAGCTTCCAGGAGCG
>JBEKDQ010000356.1:0-2349 GCA_050014275.1 Desulfobaccales bacterium
TCGGCCGTCTGCCGGTGGTGGCTGTGCTGGAGCAACTCACCGCCGGGGACCTCTATGAAATCCTGCGCAACCCCAATAACCCCATCCTTATCAGCAAGAAACGGGATTTTTGGGCCTATGGGATTGACATCAGATTCGAGGACGAAGTTCTGCGCCTGCTGGCGGACCAGGCGGCCCTGGAAAAGACCGGGGCCCGGGGTTTGGTGAGCGTCATTGAGCGGGTCCTCCTCCAGTTCGAAAAGCGGCTGCCCTCCACAGACATCAAAGAACTGCTGGTCACCCCGGAATTGGTGCGGGAATCCCAGAAAGAGCTGGAAAGGCTCATCGCCGATCCGGGCGATCCGGAGATCCGCAAGCGCTTCCAGAAAGCGGCCCAGGCCGAAAGGGACATCCTCAAGAAATTCATCTGGCGTCAGGAAGCGGATTTACGGGGGCGCTACCGGCTGTCCCTCAGTGACCAGCGGGTAGAGTTGCTGATGGACCATTACCATCAGTGGGACTGCGACCTGAAAACCTGCTTCCAGGAGATGGGCCGTCTCCATGACCAGGTGCGGGTCTTCGAGGACCGCTTCTTTGACGAGCACGCCATCCAGCTCCATTTCGATGAAGAGGCGGTGGATGAAATCCTACGCCGGGCTCTGGAGGGAGGCATTTCCGCCTTCGCCGTCTGCGACCGTCTCTCCGACGAATTATCCTACGCCCTGAAACTGATTAGGGACCGCACTTCCCGGGACCACTTCATCTTGCCCCGGGAAGCCCTGGCCGATCTCGACTCCTATCTCAATCGGCTGATCCGGGATCATTACCAGACGGCCCGCTTTCGGGAATAACCCAGGACATGGTAGGAGTCTCCAAACTCTATTGCGGCGCGGTGGAAGCCGGCGACCTCCTGCGTTATCAGGGCCGCCAGGCCCACGAGCTGCCGTCCCACCTTTTGCAGTTCTCGGCGGATAAAAAGCCGGTCGTGGTCTGGAATGTCACCAGGCGCTGCAACCTTAAATGCCTCCACTGTTACGCCCAGGCCACCGCCGGCCCGGCCCCGGATGAACTGAGCCATCAAGCAGCCCTGGATTTGCTCCGGGACCTGAAGGATTTCGGGGCGCCGGTGGTCCTGTTTTCCGGGGGTGAGCCCCTGTTGCGGCCTGACCTCTTTGAGCTGGTGGACCGGGCCGTGGCCCACGGCATGCGGGCGGTGATCTCCACCAACGGCACCCTGATCAGCCGGGACCTGGCCTGGCGCCTGAAAGACCTGGGCCTCTCCTACGTGGGCATCAGCCTGGACGGCGCCGCGGCGGTCCATGACCGCTTTCGGGGCGAGTCCGGCTCCTTTGATGCGGCCATGACCGGGGTGCGCCACTGCCGGGAGATGGGCCTCAAGGTGGGACTGCGCTTCACCGTCAGCCGCCTCAATTACCGGGAAGTGCCGGCCATCTTCGACCTGGTGGAGGAATACCAGCTTCCCCGCATCTGCTTCTATCACCTGGTCTATGCCGGCCGGGGCACCAAGCTGGTGGCCGAGGCCTTGAGCCACCCCCAGACCCGGGAGCTGTTGGACCTGATCTGCGCCCGCACCCGCCGGATCTTCGACTCGGGCCGCACCCCGGAGGTGCTCACGGTGGACAACCATGCCGACGGCCCTTATATCTATCTGAAGCTGCTTAAGGAAGACCCGCGAAGGGCCGCGGAGGTCCTGGAATTGCTCAAAATGAACGAAGGGAACAATTCCGGCCGGGGGATCGGCTGCGTCAGTTGGGATGGGGAGGTGCACGCCGACCAGTTCTGGCGCCATTATAGCTTCGGCAACGTGCGGCGCCGCCCCTTCAGCGAGATCTGGACCGACCTGACCAATCCTCTCATGGCCCGGCTCAAGGACAAAAAGCGCTATGTGGGCGGGCGCTGCGCCGGCTGCCGCTGGCTGGAGGTCTGTGCCGGCAACTTCCGGGTCCGGGCCGAGGCCCTGAGCGGCGACCTCTGGGCCTCTGACCCCGCCTGTTACCTGACGGATGAGGAGATCGGGCTGGATTGAATTTTTTTTAGGGGCAGCCAATCCTCCAAAAAAAATCAAGGGCGAAAGTGGCACAGGCTTCCAGCCTGTGATCGGTCGCCCCTGTTTTTCAGGAACGGATGGTTAGCTTCCCAGGCTTGCTCTACTCTTCCACGGCGATGACTGCGGCAATTTTGCTGACATTGATGGCTTGTAGTCCTTTGGGGCCTTCGCTTACCTCGAATTCCACCCGGTCGTCCTCCTTCAAGGTGCGGAAGCCGGAGCCCGCAATATTGGTGTAGTGTACGAACAGGTCGGGGCCGTCCTCGCGTTTGATGAAACCGTAGCCTTTGGCTTCGTTGAAC
>JBEKDQ010000357.1:0-2347 GCA_050014275.1 Desulfobaccales bacterium
AGGAATTGACAACCCTGACGGCATTGGCGGAGGTGCAACAGATGTCGCTTTCCGCCTTCACCGCGGCGGTAGAGTTGACATAGGTGACTACCGGGACCCCGGGCAATTCCTCTTTGCGCGCGATGAGTTTGTCCACCTTGACTGACTCGGCCAGACAGCAGCCCAGGTCCAGGCGGGGCAGGAGCACGGTCTTGTCGGGGCAGAGAATGGCGGCGGTCTCCGCCATGAAGTGAACCCCGCAGAAGACAATGACCTCGGCGTCGGTCTTGGCCGCGGCCAGGGACAGCTCCAAGGAATCGCCCACCAGGTCGGCCACATCCTGGATGGGGGCCGGCTGGTAATTGTGGGCCAGCATAATGGCCCGGCGGCGCTTAAGCCACTCTTTAATTTCCTGCTGCTCGCGGGTAAATTCCATGGTCAGGCGCCAAAGTCCATACTTTTAACAATCCTCTCGCACCGAAGGTGGCCGGCTAGTGTCATTTCTCAGATTTTCCTTTAATAAGAAATGTTCTTCATCTTTTGGCCCTTAAAATGTAGCCGCAATCTTAAGCTTGCGAAAATACCTTAATAAAATGAGCGCAGGCTAAAGTTTGCGGCTACCAGAACATGTAGATATTTCTAAAGGTATTTCTGAAACATGGAAGCTATTGCTGAGTGAACCATCATGACCTGATGGCCACAACGAAATATGAGAATACAAAGGGCCAGGATTTCCTCCATAATTGGTAAAGCCTTAAAGGGCGGTCTGTGGCCGCCAAAATTCGGCGGGCACAGGCCGCCCTATGAATTCTGAAGCCATGAGCGTGCAGCGAACGTGACCCAATTCGGTGAGCACACCTAATTGTCTCCTGGTGAGACCACGCAGAGAAAACTCCTTCAACCGCCGACATCAACCAGCATTTTCAGAGAAACGGTTCATGGCCTGGCGGCCACACCAAAGCGATGAAAATGCTTACCAAAAAAAAGAACCCGTAGGGCGGGAAAGCGAAGCGCATCCCGCCATTAGCAGTGTGCCGCGGGCACCAGCATTTTCAGAGAAAGCGAAGCATCTCGTATTTTTAGTGACCTGAGATCCCTCACTTCGTTCGGGATGACAGTGAAATCAGGTTTTGCAATAGCTTTCTAGGACCCCGGTGTCTCCCGGACCACCTGGACCCCCGGCGGCGGCGTAAAGGTGAAAAAATCGGGCCCCAGCTTCACATCCAACTTCATCTGGGTGAAGACAAAGCGGGTCTCTTCGCCCAGGGCGTTGGCAAACTCCAGGCGATCCACCAGGAAAGTGCGGGGGTTGATGGTCAGGGTAAGGCGTTTCAATTCCGGCTGTTCCTTCTTGGGGAAGAGGTCGATGACCAGGCTCTCCCCCTCTTTGGGCGGTTGTTTCCAGGAGACGGTGAAGTCCTTCTCGAACTGGCCGATGCCAGAGAAGAAACGCATCACCAGATCAGAGCGCAGCACCTGGTCCAGTTTGTAGACCATGACCAACTGGTCCTGGGGCATGTACATCCACACCAGGCGGCCGTCGGAGACTACTTCCTTCTTCTGTGCCGCGGGCAATTCGTACTTCCAGAGCATACGGGAAGGCTTCTGAAAATACACCCAGCCCGCGGCGCTGTCGGTCTGTTGCAGCGCCATAAGGCGGGACTCCTGCTGAAACCGGGCCTGAAAGGCCCCGGTCTTGTCGTAACGGGCCTGGACCTGTTTCATCACCTCTTCCGGGCCCTCGGCCCCCATCCCCGCCAGGGGGCTGAGGACCAGGATTAACAGCGACAACAGCAACAGCCAACATCTGTGCCCCATGGTCTTCCCTTGCAGACAACTTATCTGGCTAATCTATAAAATTTTATCAGAGGCAGTGCTTGCCGTCAAATTAAGCCGCCACCACCTGGGTACCCGCAGCAACTCCTATCCTTTGACACATTTTTCCTCTCGTTCCCAAAAATATTGCGTGGCCGCCGTTATTTCTGGTAGCACAGGCGTCTCGCCTGTGCAGATTAAATTGCGAGTTTAACTCACACAGGCCAGAGGCCCAGGCTACAAGTCCAAGTAATACAGGCGTCTCGCCTGTGCAGGTTCACGTAGGGGGGGGTACTGCCCAACAGTTATAAAACTGCCATCCATGCCACTTCCCCCGCGATAAGGAATATCCGGGACACGACCCCAGCAGCAGGAAAAATGAATCAGGAAATGATCCTCACCCGGGCCTGGGTCTTTGCCGTTTTCGTCTTTGAGACAGCAAGGCTTCCAGGTCATTGAGGATTTCCGGCATTTCCAGGGCCCCTGAAAATTCCCGCAGCCAGCGCCGCACCCTTCTCACATTCAGCCCCGGCTGCGCCGCCAGGATGGCGGC
>JBEKDQ010000358.1:0-2343 GCA_050014275.1 Desulfobaccales bacterium
CCGGGAGCTGGACCGGGCCCTGCTGGTCATCGGCAAGCGGCCCTTCAAGGTGCGGCTGGACCCCATGGGCTACTTCCGGATCACCCTGGACCGCAAGGACATCCTGGTGGAGCACCGCTACCAGGACATCACTCTGAAGGAATATCGCGGCCAGAGGGCTGAGCGCCTGCAGCACGAGATCGCCCGGGATGTGGCCCTCTCGGACATCAATCACGCCATCTACCTGGGGCGGCAACTGTCCCGGGCCGAGGCGGCCCTGAAGGAGGGGCGGGAGTTTGTGCAAGAATAGATAGTTAAGGGCAACAGTGGCACAGGCTTCCAGCCTGTGCTGGGGTCGCCCGTGTAGGCAGGGCACTGCCCGCTAAATCATTAGGATTATATAGATAGGGCGGTCGATGGCCGGCTTAGTAGCGCGGCGGGCACGGCCCGCCCCATGGTCGGGCGCCTGGGCCTCGGCCTGTGCCGGCGCAGGCTGAAGCCTGCGGCTACAGGAAAAGCACAGGCGAGACGCCTGGGCCACCAAGGATATGGTGAACCCGGATTATCAGAAGCAGGTCTTTTACCCACCCCATAAAGCGGGTTGGGAGCAGTAGTGTCCGGCAAGGTTTTTGCTGTTAGGCAGGCAGTAGAGAATTGTTTGAACTTAGGCATGCCCATTAGCTAGTGTTGTGTTTCACAATTAGCTGGACATAATATCTGGGCTGGAACGCTGGATTTGACATGGTTAAATCCCCCTTTGAAAAAGGGTGATTTAGGGGTATTTCAAGAGGTTATATTAAATCCCCCCTACCCCCCCTTTTCCAAGGGGGGTTAAAAACGTCGCGCTCCAGATGGAGCGGCGGACCCGGCTCGCCGCAGGGGCGACAAGTGGCACAGGCTTCCAGCCTGTGATCGGGTCGCCCTATACATTATCAAGGATTCGTGCTAAACAGGTAAACGGTGAGGCTCTTTTTAAGGTTCCCGCTACCTCAAAACCGGGAGGCCGCGTCTGGAAAGATTTTCGATTCCCCGGGCGGCGTCCCGCCCTGGCCGGAGATTATGGAATTACGCCCCTTCACCTTAGCCATCGACGGCGAGCGGACCATCCGGGCCGTACTGGGAGTGCCCCGCACCACTACCATGGCCGCCATCCTGGTCCTGGCCCATGGGGCCAACAATAACATGGATCATCCCCTGATTGCCGGGCTGCACGAAAAATTGGCCCGCCAGGGCCTGGTCACGGTACGCTTCAATTTCCCCTACGCTGAAGAAAGACGGAAACGGCCCGATCCGGACGAAGCCCTGGAGGGCGTCTATCGCCTGGTGTTGGAGTACGTGGCGGAACTTCAGGAGTTTCAGGGCCTGGCGCTGTACTTGGGGGGGAAATCCATGGGAGCCCGCCTGGCCGCCCAACTGGTGGCCCGGGAGGTGGGGGCCAGCGGCCTGGTCTTCCTGGGCTACCCCTTACATCCCCCCGGCCGGCCTGACCAGCTACGGGACCGGCCCCTGTATCTGCTGCCCTGCCCCACCCTGTTCATCGAGGGGGCCCGGGATCCCTTCTGCCGCCTGGACCTGCTGGCAGAAGTGCTGGGGCGCCTGCCGCTGAGGAGCGACCTGCACGTCATCCCCAGGGCGGGGCATTCCTTTGAAACGAACCGCAGCGGCATGGCCTCGGAATTGCTGGAAGAGATTTGCCGGGTGATCCTGGGCTGGCTGGACAGCTTGTAAAAAAGAAGCTGTCAGTTTTCAGCTAAAGGCAAAAGCTCAAAAGCGAAGGCTAATGAAGGATTTCAAGAAACAAAAAGTTTGGCAAAAGAGCCATCAATTGGCTTTAGATGTCTATAAAATAACGGCAAGCTTTCCACGGGAAGAGTTATATGGATTAATCAACCAACTGCGCCGTTCCTGTGCTTCCATTCCGGCTAATATTTCCGAAGACCGTGGTAGCAACGGCGAAGCCGATTTTTCCCGATTCCTTCGAATAGCCATGGGTTCGGCCACCGAATTGGATTATCATCTATTGCTGTCTCATGATCTTGAATTTATTAATGATTATGATTACTAGAATCTCGGCAAAAAAATCTGTAGAAGTTAAGCAAATGCTAACTTCGTTCATCAAAAAGCTGAAAGCTGGCCACTAAAAGCTGAGAGACTATAAAATGAGTATCATTTTAGTAGTCGACGACGATACCCCCACCCGGGAGGCGCTGGCCACCGGCCTGAAGAAGCTGGGCCATGAGATTCACGCCGCGGCCAGCGGGGTGGCGGCCCTGGATGAGGTGCGGCGCCACCAGGTGGATCTGGCCATCATTGACCTGAAGCTGCCGGACATGACGGGCACCGAGCTCTTCGGGGCCTTGCGCA